>JADGPI010000044.1 GCA_017882525.1 Thermoleophilia bacterium | reverse complement strand
TGCGCGCGGCATTTTCGGCGTATGACGCAGACGGACCACGAAGAGGGAGCATGTTGAGAGCAAGGCGATTCAGGCAGCCGGAAGCGATCCGTGGCGCGGAGCGGCAGGCACATGGGCGCGGACGTGCTTCGTCTCTCGCGATGCTGTTTCCGGTCGTGCTCGCCCTGATCCTGGCGTCCGGCATACTGTGGTCCGCCGGTTGCTCGAAGCGCGACGACAGCGCGAACAACGGCTCCAGTTCATCCACCACAAGCCGGAGTAAGCAAACCGGCGATGTGCAGGGCCAGATAGGCAAGACGCTGGCCGTGGGTGATGTGCGTGTAACGGTCAATGCGCTAGAGGCGACGCTCAACCCGTCGTTGCCCAGCCAAAGGATAAGCGAACAGGCTCCCACGCCTCCTGCAGCCAACGAGTCTTTCTACCAGGCGTTCGTGCGCGTTGAGAACCTGGGCGGGACCCCGGTGCGGGTGGACGGTCAAGATTTCTATTGCCTGGTGGGGAACTCCCCGCATGCGATCGATGTGACCCGCTCCGGTCCCGAGGCCCGGAGCCTGCTGCCGCGAACATCGGTGGACCTTCTGCTGACTTTTCGGGGCCCTGCGGGCTTCGAACCAGTGCTTCTCTACCGGCCGCCGTGGTACGACGGCACCATCCGCGTAGCACAGCCTGTGGAGGCGACGCCCACTACTACCTGATCTCCCGCGTGGGAGCGTCGTCGCGCAGCTCAGCGCCAGGCGACTGCTCGTATCGGGGCACCGTCTGCCCCGGCGATGGCCAGAGGCAAGAAGGCACAGGTGACCGGCCCCGGCCCCAGTTGCTCCAGGTTGCAGAGGCCTTCCACCAAGAGGACGTCGTGACCTAAGAGAAGGTTGTGGACGGGATACCCTTTGGAGTCCGGATCGTCCCGGGGATCAAGGCTGTCGCCGTCGGTGGCGACCAGGGAGACGCCTGCGGCGAGGAGTAATCGCGCCGCGTCCTCGGTCAAGAAGGCGCCCTCCGTCCACAGTAGGACGAAATCACCGGAGCGAAGCTCGAACGGCCGCAGACGGTCGGCGAGGTCGACCGCGTCCAAGAAGACCGGCGTAGGGCCGCCGGCCATTCCGGCGGTACGGGGCGCTCCAGCGGTGCGGGGCGTTCCGGACGGCCGAGCGTCCACGATCAGCCCTCGCCCCACGAAACTGCTTGCGGGAAAGTCGTCGAGCGGCCGTCCGTTAGGGAAGAAGTGCCGAGGCGCATCGATGTGGGTGCCCGAATGAGAGCCAAGACAGATCTGGCTAACCTGATAGCCGTCCTTGGCATGTGTGCGGACGCCGATGACACTCACTGGGGGATCGCCTGGGAACACCGGCATGCCGGAGAAAAGTGGGCGGGTCAGATCGACGACTTCGGCGAACCCGGCGCCTACAACCTTCGCGGGTCGGATCCACCCGGCCTCCGCGGACCCGGTCCACGCGGCTGCTGCGGGCCCAGTCTGAGCGCCCGCGGGATCCAAGCCGGTGCCGCTCACTTCGCGCGATCGCCGCATGCCTCGGGGCTCGCTTCAGGACTTGCTTCAGGACCGGCTTTGGGACCGGCTCTCAGCTTCGCCTCGAGGTTCACGGGGCGCTCATTTCAGAAGGTTCAGAAGGAAGACCAGGTCCTCGTCGGCGTGAATCGCGTGATAGAGCTTCGCGGGCATGTAGTAGAAGGAGCCGGGGACGCCCTGGTAATCGTCGTTTCCGAGCTTGATCGCGGCCCTGCCCTTCAGCACCTGGATGGTGGCGGCGGTGCCGGCTGCGTGGCCCGACAGTGACTGCCCGGCGACCATGCAGAAGAGGACTATCTTGACTTCAGGGCAATCGACCAGCGTCTTGCTGACGATGCCCTTCTCGGCGAACTGGACGGCTTCCTCCAGGCTGCCCACCCAGGGTTTGGAGCAATCATGCTTAGTCTCTTGGTCGGCCATCGTCGCCTCCTTGCCAGACAGTGCTCTCGCCTCAGGCGGGCGGATATGTGGTGGGCAAGCCCGTGACCTCGCGCACCCGCTCCATCACTCCCTGGGCCACCGTCCGCGCCCGACGCCCACCTTCGGTGAGTACGTCCATCACATACCCTGGATCGCCCTCCAGCTCCCGCCGTCGCTCCCGCACCGGTGCGAAGTGATCCTCGATGAGCTCGAGCAGGCGCTTCTTCACGTCGCCGTATCCCATGCCACCTGCGCGATACCGGCCCTCCCACTCGACGATCTCCTCGGGACTCGCCAGCAACTTCAAGAGCAGGAACGGCATGGACTCATCCGGGTCTTTGGGCGCTTCCACTGGAGTGGAATCGGTGACGATGGACATGACCTTCTTCTTGAGCGCCTTTCCTTCTTCAAAAATGCCGATCTCGTTGCCGTAGCTCTTGGACATCTTGCGTCCGTCGATGCCGGGTACGACCGCCGTGCTATCCAGGATGTATGGCTTGGGGATCACGAAGACCTCGCCGAATTGCTGGTTGAACTTGGCGGCTATGTCGCGGGTCATCTCGATGTGCTGTTTCTGGTCCTGCCCTACCGGCACCAACTCGGCCAAGTAGATGAGGATGTCGGCTGCCTGCAGCACTGGATACGCAAAAAGGCCGTGGTTGGGACTGAACCCCTGCGCCACCTTGTCCTTGTAACTCACCGCACGTTCCAGCATCCCCATGGGAGTGACGCACGAGAGGATCCAGGCGAGTTCGGTGACTTCGGGCACGTCCTGCTGGGCGAAGAGAGTGGCCTGGTTGGGATCGAGCCCCAAGGCAAGAAAATCGAGCGCCACGCCGAGCGTGTATTCGCGCAGAAGCGCAGCATCTTGGATCGCGGTCAGCGCGTGGTAGCTAGCTACGAAATAAAATGCCTGGTTGTCGGTCTGAAGCTGGATGTACTGGCGGATGGCCCCAAAATAGTTGCCAATGTGGGGTCGCCCGGAAGGCTGGATCCCTGAGAGTATTCGCATGTTTTCCCCGTGGTCGCGGCCGCTTGTCACCCGCGGCCTGGTCAAGGCACTCGCTACGGCCGGCTAAGTGTAGCGAAGGTGTCAGTCTACCGGCAATCGCTCCGGAGAAAACGTGAACCAGGCCACGACGCCGGAAGCCAGGATCACGCAGCCGGCAACGATGAGCGAGATGGATACCCCGTTGTGTACGGCGTCGTAGGCGGCGGTGATGACTTTGGCGACGATGGGTCCGTACTGCTGTTCGGCGCCGGCGCTCCCGCCGGAAACCTGGCCGGTCTCGACCGCGTTGATGACGACGGCGCGGAACTGCTCGGGGACGCCCAACTGGATCAGCCGCTGAGTCAGGTACGTTGTGAGTTGCGAGTTGAAAAGGGAACCCAAGGCGGCTACGCCCACCACCGTTCCGACCTCACGGCTGGTCGTGGTGGCCGAGGCCGCCATGCCGGAGTATCTCGCGGGAATCACTGAGAGCGCCACCGACGTGATCGGCACCACGGCGATGCCGAACCCGAGCCCGGCCAGCATGAGCGAGAGAGCAAGAGGCAAGAAGACGACTCCACTTCCCCGCAACGAGACCTCGGTGAGAAGCACCCCGATGCCGGCAGCCAAACAGCCGACGGCTACCGGTAATCGCGGTCCACTCCGCGCCACCCATCTCCCGGAAAAAGTGGAAGCTATGATCATGGCGATAGCCATAGGCCCGAACAGCGCGGCGAGACGATACGCCGTGTAGGCCTGAACAACCTGCAAGTAGAGCGCGGTCAGGAAGAAGATCGAGAAAATGCCGAAGTACGCGGCAAAAGCAACAGTCAGAGAGCCGGAGAAGGCCGGTTTGCGGAGGTAGCTGACGTTGAGCATGGGCGCCTTAGCGCGGCTCTCGACGAACCCGAACAAGCCGGCTGCCACCACGCCTATAACGAACAGCGCGATGATGTGGGGGGCACCGTAGCCGGACGTTTCGCCGAGGATGACGGCGAAGATCAGCGTGCCCAGCGCGATCGGCCCCAGAAAGAACCCGAGGTAGTCAAAGCGGTGAGAAGCCTCGGGGTCGGCGCTCTCCGGGATGGTAGTGATCGCCGCGGCTATCGCCAGGACTCCCGCGGCGAGGTTGAACCAGAAGATCGCCCGCCAGCCACCGACGCCCACCAGGACGCCGCCGATGACCGGACCCATGGCGAGGGCAAGTCCGGCGATGGCGGCCCACACGCCGAGCGCCCGGGCACGAGTCCGCCTATCCGGATAGATGTGCCGGATAATGGAGAGTGTCCCCGGCTCGCATGCCGCCGCGCCAAGGCCCATGATCGCCCGAGCCGCGATAAGGGTCGGAATGTTGGGGGCCAGAGCTCCGAGCAGCGACCCCGCGATGAACACCGCAACTCCAAAGAGCATCACTTTCTTGCGGCCGAGGCGGTCTCCCAACGTGCCGGCGGCGAGCATGAAGGCGGCGAAGACAAGCGCGTACCCGTTGACGACCCACTGTAGCGACGACACGCCGGCGTGCAGGGTGGCCTGCATGTCGGCGAGGGCGACGCTCATGATGGTCGTGTCGAGGAACGTCAGGAACAGGATGACGCTGATCGTGGTCAGCGCGCGGCGCGAGCTGTTCCCGGACGGGGTCATCTCATCCATCGTTATCGGGTGTCTCTAGTTCCCGGTCGCGGCGCTAGGTGGTCGAAGGAGTGGACGCCCCTTCGAGGGCGAGCAAGGCTTGGAAGCTTGCGGCGCTGACTTTCCATACGCCGTCCTGGAGCACTGCCTGCCCGGTCTGGTCGGGAAGAGCCACGGTACCGCCCAAGGCGAGGGAGTATTTGACCGTCGCCGTTGAGGCCGAGTCGACCGTTACCGACGATACGAGCGCGGTCACGGTCTTAGCCAATGCGGAACTCGCCTGCGCGTTTATCTGGGTGGCGTATTGCTGGCCGTTCTCGAGGAGAGCGATCTTGTCGGCCGCCGGGGCGCTGCCGTCGAAGAACTTGATCCAGTTCGCCGTGATGGCGGCGACGGCATCCGAGGATGCGCCGGAAGTGGTGCTCGAACCCACGCCGGCACTGGTGGTAGTGCTCGCGGCAGTCGTGGTGGTGGCTATGCTCGCGGTGGTCGTAGTCGAAGACCCTCCGCAGGCGGCTACGAACGCCACCAACCCCACAACGACCAACGCTACTAGTGCGATCTTGACCGACAGGTACTTCATGCCCCGCATCCCGTATCCCTCCTGTGTTCTTTATCCGACCCTTCCCCATCCCTGGCCGGTAAACCCGCATGCTTTCGCACGCGCCCTCGAGGATCCGATGGGCAGGTCCCACGACATTGGGCCCATTGTCTCTATCTAATGCGATTGTTGCAAGCTCGAACATAGAGTGTTCGGATAATTCACAGGATGGGCAGTACTCAGGAGCGGAATGTGTTCCCTAGATTCAGGCACGTGGTGTCCGTTTTCCCCTGCGTTCGACCGCATCGCTCTGGCGCTGCCGGGCCCGCTGCGGTATTCTCCGAAATCAGGCGCGACTGTATGCGCGCATGGCTGCAACTAAGGTGACCGCTGCTGCTCCGCTTCGCTTCGACACGGCCGACGGCACGGTAAAAGCTCTAGTGATCCAGCGACGATCCCGTGTAGCTACGGGCATTGGCCGTTGGGTCGCTTTTTTGTTTGCGCGATCAGGGTCGGATGGTCGAGGCTCACGAGTGGCGCGGGAGCTCGGTGAAGGAGGAGTCGCTTTGAGGGAACTGGACGTCGGGCGGGTCTCGGAAGCAGTGGCGAAGCTGGCCATGGACGCCTGCTATTACATCGGCGACGATGTTGTCGCG
Organism: Thermoleophilia bacterium; assembly: GCA_017882525.1. GTDB lineage: Bacteria > Actinomycetota > Thermoleophilia > RBG-16-64-13 > RBG-16-64-13 > Chersky-299. The sequence goes on along the minus strand of JADGPI010000044.1, from coordinate 16,996 downwards.
TTTTTCGAGAAAGCAGCCACGCGCGAAGAATCCGAGACGGGCAAGGACATCTTTAGGCAGCTTATCGAGAACGCCAAGATCGCTCGGGAGAAACCACTCCCGCTCTGTCAGGACACCGGGCTTGCCGTTGTCTTCCTGGAGGTGGGACAAGACGTGCACCTGGTGGGCGGCAGCCTCGAAGATGCGGTCAACGAAGGCGTGCGCAATGGCTACACCGAGGGATTCCTGCGTAAGTCCGTGGTTGCCGATCCCATCGGGGAGCGTAAGAACACTGGCGACAACACGCCGGCTATGCTCCACATCCGCATCGTCCCCGGCGACAAGGTGCGCGTGATCGTGGCGCCGAAGGGCGGCGGTGCGGAGAACATGAGCGCGCTCGCCATGCTTAAGCCCTCCCAGGGTCGCCAAGGCGCGGTGGACTTCGTGGTGGATACAGTCAGCAAAGCCGGCTCCAACCCTTGCCCGCCCATCATCGTGGGAGTGGGCCTCGGGGGTACGTTCGAGAAAGCGGCTTATCTCGCCAAGAAGGCGTTGCTGCGTGAGATAGGCTCGACGAATCCCGAGCCGCGCCTGGCCGAGTTGGAAGACGAGCTGGAGGCCAAGTGCAACGCGCTCGGCATCGGGCCCGCGGGGCTGGGCGGGAGCATAACCGTGATGGACGTGTTCGTGGAGGAATTGCCCGCGCACATCGCGAGCATGCCGGTGGCCGTGAATATCCAGTGCCATTCGGCCCGCCACAGGGAGATGGTGCTCTAATGGATCGCACTATCGTTCCGCCGCTCACCGACGAGGTCGTCGAGAGCCTGCACGCAGGCGATCGCCTGCTGATCACCGGCACCATCTACACCGGCCGCGATGCGGCCCACAAGCGGCTGGTGGAGCTCGTCGATAAAGGCGAGCCACTTCCCGTGGACCTGCGTGGCCAGATCATCTTCTTTGTAGGGCCCACGCCCCCCCGACCGGGTGACGTGATCGGGTCGGCCGGGCCCACCACCTCGGGCCGCATGGACGCCTACTCGCCCAAGCTGCTCGACCTGGGCCTCAAAGCCATGATCGGCAAGGGTCTGCGCAACGAGGCAGTGCGCGAGGCTCTTAAGCGCAACAAGGCCGTCTACCTCGGCGCCACCGGCGGCGCCGGCGCCCTGCTCTCTCAGCGGATCACCTCAGCCAAGGTCGTGGCCTACGAGGACCTGGGCCCCGAAGCCATCCGGGAACTTACGGTGAAGGATTTTCCCGTGGTGGTGATCAACGACATGTACGGAGGGGACCTCTACGCTGAAGGCCGCAAGAAGTACGAAAGGAAGGTGGATCCTTGAGCGTCAAGAACCGCGCGACGGCCAATGTAGGGGCCGGCCTGTGGAAGGCGACGGGCATGTGGGCCTGGCTGTTCTTCCGCATCAGCGGCGTGATCCTGGCTCTGTACTTGTTCCTGCACATCATCGTCATCTCCACCGGCCGGTGGACCGCGTCGGGCAAGACGCTGAACAGCCTCATGAAGTTCTTCGACAACCCGGTGATGGTCGTCCTGGATCTGGCGCTTGTGGTCGCCGTCCTCTACCACGCGCTGAACGGGGTGCGCATCATCCTGTTGGACTTTGGGATCGGCACCAAGCGACACAAGCTCATGTTCTGGTGCGCAATGGGCGTCGTGGTGATCTGCTTCGCCGTCTTCGCCTGGGTCGGCTTCACGTTCATCGCGACCGGCAAAGGAGCCTTGAGTTGAGAGCCGAGGCGATCTCCAAGCACAGAGGGGGCATGTGGGCCTGGCTCTTCCAGCGCGTCACGGCCGTGTTGCTCATCGTGATGCTGGCCATCCACCTCATCGTCACGCATCTCTACAACATCGGGAAGCTCAACTACGACACTATCGGCGCCCGGGTGGCCCACGCCGGATTTACGGCGGTGGATATCATCCTGCTCGCGGCCGGTATCTTTCACGCTTTGAACGGCCTACGTATGGTGCTTATGGACTACTGGTTCACCTCGCGGAAGCGGGCGCGCATCCTCACGATCGTGTTCTGGGTGATCGGGATCGTGGCTCTGGTCTACGGGGTCTGGGCGCTTTGGCCCTGGATCGGCTATCAGGTGAGGTGAGCAAACTATGATCTATCACGAAATGATCGTTGTCGGAGGGGGCTTGTCCGGCCTCCGCGCTGCCATCGAGGCCAAGATGGCCGGCATAGACGTGGCCATCCTCTCCCAGGTCCACCCGGCTCGTAGCCACTCCGGCGCGGCTCAGGGCGGCATCAACGCGGCCCTCGCGAACGACCCGGCCGGCGCCGACGACACTTGGGAAAAACACGCGTTCGACACGGTGAAGGGCGGCGACTACCTGGGCGACCAGGACGCCATCATGCAGATGACCAAGGACGCCATCGAGGTCATCTACGAGATGGACCACTGGGGCTGCCCCTTCAGCCGGTACGAGGATGGGCGCATCGCCCAGCGGCCCTTCGGCGGGGCCGGTTTCCCACGCACATGCTATGGCGCCGACAAGACGGGGCACTATCTGCTGCAGACCTTGGTCGAGCAGGCGTACAGGCACAAGGTGAAGTTCTACGTCGACCAGTACGTGGCCCGGCTGATCGTGAACGACGGCAATTGCGAGGGCGTGGTCTCCTACGACATGGTGCGCGGTGGATTCGAGTCCTTCAGCGCCAACGCCGTGGTGATCGCAACCGGAGGCGCCGGCCGCACGTACATCAACTCCACCAACGCGGTGATCAACACCGGGGGCGGTATGGCGATGGCCTACCATGCCGGGGTCCCGCTCAAAGACATGGAGTTCATCCAGTTCCACCCGACCGGCCTGTTTTCCACCAACATCCTCATGACCGAGGCCGCGCGCGGCGAGGGCGGCTACCTCGTCAACGGCTTGGGCGAGCGTTTCATGGAGAAATACGCGCCCAAGTCCATGGAGCTCGCGCCTCGCGACATCACCGCCCGTTCCATCCAGACCGAGATCAACGAAGGCCGGGGCATCGACGGCAAACCGTACGTGTACCTCGACCTGCGCCATCTGGGCGCGGAGAAGATCCTGGAGAGACTTCCCGGCATCCGCGACCTGGCCATCCACTTCGAGGGAGTCGATCCTATCGAGGAGCCGATACCGATCGTGCCCAGCCAGCATTACACCATGGGCGGCATCGACACCGACGTCAACGGGGCGAGCCCGATGCCTGGGCTGTTCGCTGCCGGCGAATGCGCATGCGTCTCCGTGCACGGCGCTAACCGGCTCGGCGGTAATTCGCTGCTCGAGACCATCGTGTTCGGCCGGCGATCCGGCGCCGAAGCCTCTCGCTACCTCTCCTTGCTAGGGGCGAAACGCACCAGCCCGCGCGTGGCCGACAACGCAGTCCTTGCCATGGAGGACACGGTCAAGGAGCTAGGTGAGCGTGAGGGCAGCGAAGACGCCTACGCCATCCGCGCCGAGATGACCTCAATCATGAAGGAGCACTTCGGGGTGTTCCGCGACGGTCCCACCATGCAGCCCGGCTACGACAAGCTGGTGTCGCTCAAAGAGCGGCTGGGTAGGGCGGGGCTGCGCTACACCGGCAGTGTGTTCAACCTCGACATGATCCGCACCGTCGAGTTGGAAGGCATGCTCGACGTGGCGCTCGCCATCGGCGCCGGCGCACTGGCCCGCACCGAGTCGCGGGGCGCCCACTTCCGCACGGACTACAACACACGGGACGACGTGAACTGGCTCAAGCACACCCTGGCCTTCTACCAGCCGGGCGCAGCCGGCCCCCGGCTCGATTCGAAGCCCGTGCACCTCGGCACCTTCGAGCCACAGGAGCGGAAGTACTGATGCCAGATCTACACATACGCATAAAGCGTCAAGAACCCGGCAAGGACTCCGAGCCCCGCTACGACGAGTTCACCGTTCCCTTCGAGGGAGCCTTCACCGTGCTGGAAGCGCTCTTCTACATCCAGGAGCACCTCGATGGCAGCCTTTCCTTCAGGTACTGCTGCCGTGCCTCTATCTGCGGCAGTTGCGCCTGCTACATCAACGGCGCCTACCGGCTTGCCTGTCAGACCAACGTGAACCACTTGAAACCCGGCGTGGTGACGGTGGAGCCTCTGCCGCACGTGCCCGTGATCAAAGACCTGGTCGTCAATATGGACGACTTCTTCGCCAAGTACGAGTACATCAAGCCATGGCTTATCCTCAAGTCGCAGGAGCCCGAGAAGGAGATCCTCCAATCGCCGAAGGACCGCAAGAAGCTCGACATGCCCGTCGACTGCATCCTGTGCGGTTGCTGCTACTCGAGCTGTCCGTCGGTGTGGGGCGAGGAGAATTACCTGGGCCCGGCCGCGCTGCTCAAGGCACATCGTTTCGAGGTGGACTCCCGGGACGAGGCCAGGAAGGACCGGCTCCCGCTCTTCGACAACGAGCGCGGGGTCTACCGGTGCCATACCATCATGAACTGCGTGGAAGCGTGCCCGAAAGAGCTCAACCCCACCGAGGGTATCCAGTGGCTCAAACGGGCGGTCGTTCGGCGGAGGATCTGGGGACGACTCAAGTAGGGAAGCGCGACTAGGAGAGCCACCGCGGACCTCAGGGCGCTGTCTCGCCGCCTCCGTGGGGCACAAGCACAAACGGGAACGTGCTCGGCGGGAAGTCGCGGGTGTCGCGGGTGGCCAACTGCAAGTCTAGAACGAGTTTCAAGAAGTTCTAGGGCAAGAGGTGAATTTCTCGGCGCCCAGGGGAACCTAACGACTGGCGCTAGAGGACTTGTTCGCCTGCGATTCATGGGAGGTTGCAATGCGCGTCATCATGAAAGTGTCCATGCCCACGCCGGAGGGCAACGCCAAGGTGCTCGGGGGTACGCTGGATTCCACACTCAGCAAGATCTTTGCGGACATAAAGCCGGAAGCCGTCTATTTCACCGCCATGGACGGAAAGCGCACGGCTCTTGTGGTACTGGACTTGGCCGAGCCCTCAGATATGGTCAGGGTGGCCGAGCCGTTCTTCTTGGGGCTCAATGCCGGCGTCGAGTACTTTCCCGCGATGGTGCCCGCCGACCTGCAGAAAGCAGCGCCTCACTTCGAAAAAGCTGTGAAAGAATACGGCCGCTGACTAGCGACTGAGAGCGAAGCACGTTAGGAGGAGAGCATGCCCCTGGTGATCGTCAAGATGCTCGCCGGCAGGAGTGCGGAGCAGAAACGCGCCCTGGCCAAAGAGATCACCGAAGTGGTGGTGCGCGTGGCGAAGACCACGACCGATCAGGTGGACGTGGTCATCGAAGATCACGACCCGGGGAACTGGGCCAAGGGGGGCGTGCTCTTCTCCGACAAGTAACCTCGGGGCTAGCGAGCCCGCACCCGGGGCACGGTGATGCTCGACTCCAGCAGGAACAGCACCTTCGTGTGCGGTCCCTTCTTTAGCAGCGCGGCGTCGACCGCGGCCTGCACGCTCGTGAAGGGCAGGAAGAAGATCGAGCGCATCTGCTCCGCACGTAGCGAGCTGACTATCCATATCTCCGCCTGCTGAAGCACCCGCGCGATGCCGGTCGCCTGCTGCAGACCCAGTCTGTACTCGGTGCGGGTCGCGTCGTCGAGCACCTGGTCTGGGGAATCCGCCGCCGCCAGCAGGTCGACGAGCGTCGTGTTGTCCCCAAGGCCGTTCGGGCACTCGGAGACCACGATGAGTATCCCCCCCGGTTTGAGCGCGAGGGCGCCGCTGCGGATGGCTTTGTTGGTCTGGTAGAGGTTGCAGTCCATCGGGTGGGGGGCGACGCTGACCACGATGTCGTAAGCTTCGTCGATATCCAACACGAATTGCTTGTCGGCGACCGTGACGGCCTTGCGAAAGCTGTCCTCCAATGCGCCCGCGGCTGCAAAGCCGATGCCATGGTCCTGATCTAGCACCAGCTGGATGGAGTAGATCTGCTTGTCCTTAGTCACGAGGCGTGTGGCTTCGTCTAGGTCTTCGTGGACGGGGTTGCCGTCTAGGATGAGGGTGTCGGACCCGTCGCGCAAAGAATGCATGTGGTTGAACTTGACGGTGTCGTACCCGGCCAAGCCTGGGAAAAGGGACTTCCGGCCGCCGGTATAGCCGGCAAAGTAGTGCGGTTCGACTGAGTTGATGCAGACGATGCTCTGAGCCTCAACCACCAGCCGGTTCACCCATAACTCGTTGTCTCGCGAAGTCGTTCCGACATGGACGAGGCTGTCGAGATCCTTGCAATCGTGCGAGAAGATGCGCTGGGCATGCCTGTCTGCCACTTCCGCTCCGAAAATGGTGACCAGCTCGTGCGGAAGGGCTCCGCGGTGCGTCCCGGTGGCGACGGCAAAGGCCAGTTCGCGGGGCGCGACACCGGCAGCGGTTGTCGCCCCCCCGGCATTCCCGTCTGCCAGCCAGCGATCGAGGTCTCCGCCGATGATCTTCATCACCGCCGCGGTGGGGGTCGGGCGGGTGGCGTCGTTCGCCACCACGAGCATCGGCGAGGGAGCGTTCGCCAGGAACTCCTGGAAGCTCGGGTTCGACTTTGCGAGGGCGGCGAGCAACGTGCCGCCGGGATCGGTGGCCGGTTCGGTCTTGGCTTTGAGAACACCGCCGACCCGTGACGAGTCTATCTCTACGGGAACCGTGCCTGTCCCCCAGGAAACGTCGATGCGCATCTGTCCCACTCCTCTTTCTTGTCTCTAGATGTTCGGCCGCCCTAGGGCGGTGGCAAGTCCGTAAGCCTTGGCGAGTAGCTCGACCGGATGTGCGGTGGGCAGTCCCGTCGCTTCAGCGATCTGCATGCGACAAGTGGAGCATTCGGTGACCACGAGGTCCGGCGCGACCGTGGCGATCTTATCGAACAACGGTTTGCCGGTGCGCATGGAGAAGTCGAAGCTGCCGGCCTTCATGCCGAAGGTGCCGGCCATGCCGCAGCAGCCCGAATCCAGGTTGGTGACCTCGAGGCCTGGGATCTCGCGCAGCAACTCGAGCCCCGGATCGCCTATCTGCTGAGCCTTGAGGTGGCACGGCTGATGGTAGCCGATGCTGAGGGATAATGGGCTGGGCTGGGGACTGGACTCCGGGCGATCGGCGCGATGACGCACGAGAAACTCGCCCAGGTCGCGGGTGGCGTTCGCCACCAGGGAGCAATCGGGGCTGCTGAGATAATCCGGGTAGTGAACCTTGAAGGCGAAGGTGGCCGTGGGCTCGGAGCTGACCAGGACGCAGCCGTCCTTGACGAAAGGCAGGACGTGCTCCAGGTTGAACGCGGCGACCGCCTGCGCCCGCTTGGCGTAACCATAGAGCATCTCCGGGATGCCGCTGGCCTTCTGTTCCGGGAAGACTACCCTTACCCCGTGGCTCTTGAGGACATCCTCCACGATGAGTGCGAGCTGAGGGTCGTTGTAGTTGGCGAACACGTCGTAGAAGAGCGCGACGCGCGGCACGCGGGCGGCCCGTTGGGCCCCCGCGCCGTCGACGAGCATGTCCCGGCCGGCTGATCCCCTCGCGCTCTCGTCAAGCACACCCTCGCCGCCTGTGCCTTCAGCGGACGCGCTCCAGTCACGATAGGGATCATCGCGCGCGGCCACCAGCTGGGCGAACGTGCGCCGAGCGAACGGGGCCATGGTCCGTCGCCGGTCTATCCCTACCAGGCGTTCCCCCGCTCGGCGCAGCAGGCCTTGGTTGAGCAGCCGGTTTGCGAGCGGAGCGGCCACGTGTCCCGCCTGGGAGACCATCTCGGCGTGGCCGAGGGTCCAGTCGACCGGGGTGCTTGAATGCGCGGCCCGATATTTGCTCTTGACTTCCAGCATCAACTTCGGGATGTCCACCCGCGAAGGGCACTCGATGGCGCACATCCCGCAGACTATGCAGTAGTCGGTGACTTCCCTGGTGGCCGTCAGCGCGTAGGTGCTTTCGGGATCGAGTTTCCCGGTGATGATGCTGCGCAAGAGATTGGCCTTCGCTCGCGGCGAAGCGTGCTCGCGGTGCGTGGCCTTGAACGTGGGGCACATAGTGGTTGCGACCAGACTTTTGCATTGCCCACAGCCGTGGCATTTCTCGATCTCGTGCTCGTACTCATTCTGCGGAAAATGAAGGATCGGGCGTTGCTCGAACGTCCAGTAGTCGGTGCCGTAGCGCAGATTGCGGGCCAGGCCGCCTGATTCTCCCGCCGAAACGATCTTCTTGCCGGGATTCAATATCTCGAGCGGATCGAACGCCTTCTTGACGGTTTCAAAAATGCCGTATATGTCGTCGCCGTACATGCGGCGCACGTAGGGCGAGCGGAGCAGCCCGTCTCCATGCTCGCCCGACATGGTCCCTCGGATGGAGAGGACATAGCCGGAGACTTCGTCGTAGATGCCTTGCAGCGAACGCAGGTCCTCGGCGTTCTTGGGGTCGAGCATCGGGCGGCAGTGTACGTTGCCGTCGCCTGCGTGGCCGAAGATGGCGGCGTCGATACCACGGCGCGTGAACATCTTTTGGAGGAAGTCGATGTAGCGGGCCAGTTCGTCCGGGTGGACGGTGACGTCCTCGATGAACGGCGTGGCCCGGCGCGGACCGGGCATCCTGAGGAGCAACGGCACGGCCGATTTTCTAACGGTCCAGAGAAGGTCTTGCTCAGCGGCCGAGGCCGCTCGTTTCACCTGCGAAGCGGCGCTCGTGGAAAGGTGCTGCTCCAGGGCGGTCAGCGCCTGGTCGAGTTCGTCGTCATCCTTGCCTTCGAATTCGATGAGCAGCGCCGTGTCCACTTTCGCGGGCAGCACAGCGTCCACCTGGGAGTAGTGGCCCCGCACGAAGGTGAGAAAGTGCGAGTCCATGATCTCCACGCTCGAAGGACTCAGCGCCAATATGCCAGGCACCGTCTCGCATGCCGCGAAGACAGAGGGAAAGTACGCCATGGCTATGTTGCGTTTCTTGGGGAGTGGCACCAGGTTGAGCTTGGCTTCCACCACCAATCCCAACGTGCCCTCCGCGCCCACGAACATCTTCTGCAGGTTCACGGTGTCGCCCGAGAAGATGGTCTCGATGCGGTAGCCGGAGCAGTTCTTCACCACTCGCGGCATCGAACCGGTGATCGCGGCAGCCTTGTCCTCGAGCAGCGGCAGGACCTGGGCGAAAGCCTTGCCTGCCGTCGAGGTGCCGCCCAACAAGCCGGCGAGCTCGGCACTGTCTTTCGGCAGTGCGGAGGCGTGAAATGACTCACCGCCCGCGAGCACGACATCGGCGGAGAGAAGGTGGTCCTTGGTGCCGCCGTAGGCGACGGTGCGGGCGCCGGACGAGTTGGTGCCGATCATCCCACCGAGGCTGCAGTAGTTCTCACTCGACGGGTCGGGGGCAAAAAAGACACCTCGCGGCTCGAGATGCTCGTTGAGCACGGCCATGACCAGACCGGGCTGCACGCGGGCCCACGAGCCATCGTCCGCGATCTCGACGATGTTATGCATGTACCTGGTGAAGTCCACCTGCACGCCCGCGCCGACGGCTCCACCAGCCAGCCCGGAACCCATCCCCCGGGGCACCAGCGGGATGCCGTGCTTGGACGCATATTCCACCAGCAGTACCACGTCTTCGGCGCCCCGCGGCGACACCACACCCAGCGGCACGATCTGGTTGAGACCGGCGTCGGTGGCATAGAGATGGCGGGTGATGGCGTCGAACTCCACGTCGCCGGCCAGCAGGGAACGCAGGTCTCGTTCTATCGCGGTGACGGTCACTCTCATTCTTAGGGAATGATACCGGAACGCCTGCATCCTGGCTGAGGACGCGCCTTCCGGGTACTATGGAATACGGCCCGGGGCGGCACGGACCCGCCCGGCGCGAGATCAGAACGCGCGAGGCCGGACGCTGGCCGGCAACACCCGGCGACACAACAAGGAGATGGAGACGACCATGGATCTTGAGAACGCGTTCGTCGTAGACGCGTCCAGTATCAAATATGGGCCCGGAGCCACGCGCGAGGTCGGCTACGAGATGGCCGAGCGGGCCGCCCGCCGGGTCATGGTGCTAGTGGACCCCAATCTGAAAGACAGTGAGACGCTCGACATCGCTCTGAAGTCGCTCAAGGCCGAAGGCATCGATGCCGTGGTCTTCGACCAGGTGCGCATCGAACCCACCGATTCCTCTTTCAAGCTTGCCATCGACTTCGCGACCAAGGGCTCGTTCGAGGGCTACGTCGCCATCGGGGGCGGTTCGACGATGGATACCGCCAAAGCCGCCAACCTCTACTCGACGTATCCGGCCGACTTCCTCGACTATGTGAACCAGCCCATCGGGAAGGGGCTACCGGTTCCTGGTCCGGTCAAGCCGATGGTCGCCGTGCCTACGACGGCCGGGACTGGTAGCGAGACCACCGGGGTGGCGGTCTTCGAACTCGAAGAGATGAGGGCCAAGACCGGCATCGCGCACCGGGCGATCAAGCCACACCTCGGGATCGTGGACCCGAACAACACCCGCACGATGCCGCCGATGGTCGTAGCCTCCAGCGCGCTGGACATCTTCTGTCATGCGCTGGAGTCGCTGACGGCTCTGCCGTACAGTCTGCGCGCCGCGCCGGAGAGCCCACGTATGCGGCCCGCCTACCAAGGGGCGAACCCCATCAGCAACATCTGGGCTTCCAAGGCCGCCGAGATCGGGGCCAAGTACATGTCCCGCGCGATGAAGGACATGGAGGACGAAGAGGCCCGGAGTCAGATGATCCTGGCGTCGACTTACGCCGGGATAGGGTTCGGCACCGCCGGAGTGACCTTGCCTCACGGCATGTCGTATCCCATCGCCGGTATGGTGCGCGACTATCGCCCAGAAGGCTATCCCCAGGACCACGCGATGATCCCGCACGGAATGGCCGTGATCCTTACAGCGCCTGCCGCCTTCCGGTTCATGGCGCCCGCGAATCCCGAGATGTTCCTGTACGCCGCGGGGCTGATCGGAGCCGACGTGGCTGGAGCTGGGCCGGAAGATGCCGGCGAGATCATGGCGGAGGCGGTCATCGACGTCATGCGCAAAGCGAAGATGCCGAATGGGCTGAGGGCGGTTGGTTACACGCCGGACGACGTGGACGATCTCGTGGCGGGGGTCTTGCCGCAGCATCGGGTCATAAAGCTGTCCCCGCGACCTGCCGACGCGGACGACTTCCGTCAGATGTTCCTTGACTCGATGACCATCTGGTAGCCCGGGAAGGGCGGAGCAAGGGGAGGTCGGAATACTGATGGAATTGGTGGTGCTGGGTTCCGGAGGTTGGGTCCCGACGCCGAAGCGGGCCACCACAAGCATGGCCCTGCGCGTCGGCGACGACCTCTGGCTGTTCGATGCGGGCACCGGGCTCGCAAGACTCGGTGAGCCCGGCTTCAGGCATCTCATCCCTAAAACGGGGATCATCCATCTCTGGCTTTCACATCTACATCTCGACCATACCGTCGGGCTGACATTCATGACGGCGCTGTGGCGGAATCTCACTGTGATCCACGTTCCCGCTTCGGCGTCTACCCAGTTTGGGCCAGAGGTGTTGGACCGTCTCGTTGCACCGCCGTTCTTCCCCCATCGCCTGAGCGAGTTCGAGGTGGAGGTGCGGGTCGAATTCCTTGACCCAGAGGGTGGCCCGGTGCGCACAGCGGGTTCCGCCGTGACTGTGTCCGCGCGGGAGCAGACGCATGCGGGAGGATCGCTGGGGTTCCGTGTCGGGGACGCGCTGGCCTTCCTGACGGACACGGCTTACGATCCTGGGGCAGTGTCATTCGTCCGAGGGGTGCAGGTGCTCGTCCACGAGGCGTGGGCCCGGGAGGAGCATGGCGCGGAGGAGACCCGCGCCTCGCTCAAAGGGCATACCTCCGCGGAGGATGCGGCCCGTGTGGCTCGAGATGCGGGCGCCGGCGAACTGCTCCTCAGCCACCTCCCCCCTTTGCGCGACGACGCGTATTACGAAGAAATGCTCGAGCGCGCCCGGGCGATCCACCCGCGGACGGCTCTTTGCGAGGACGGGCTCACCCGGTCGCTGTAGCGGCGAGGGGCCCGTGCTCCGGCGGCCGGGACTGATTCGCGTTGGGCTAGCGGAGCCGGGTGAGGGGGCGCTGGCCGGCCGGCTTCTTGCGGCCAGGCGGACGTCGCATCGGTGGCTCCAGCAGGCTCAGCTCGTCTGTGATCTCCAATGTCTCGATTGGAACGACCCTCATCCTTTTCACTCCAAGCAAGACCATGAAACCCGCGGTGATGAAGACGAAAGCGGCTGGGCCACCCACGCCGTAGGCTCCGGAAACGGTTTGAACCAAAAGGAACCACCAGGTGCGTAGCCAGCCGACGTTTTGAGCCACCGCCACATACGAGTAAAGGAGAAATGGCGCCACCAGCCCCAGAAGCAGGAGCGGCGCGTTGGACACGAACCGGTACTTCCACACCGCTGTCGAATAGACGGGCTCGGAGAAGCAAGTGGCGAGCGGCCAGGCCCAGGCGGCGGCCACGCACGGTAGCAGCAGGAAAGGAGACCGGGAGAGCATCAGCGCCAGGCCGACCAGGAGGCTCAGGAACCCAGTGATGAGTTTGGCCATCTCGGTGGTCGCTCGCGGCTCGCGCGGACGAAGGTACCCGAGGAACCGGCGGGAGAGGACCAAAGCTGCAGCGCCGATCAATATCAACAGCAAGGTGGCGACCAGCCGCGGCTGAGTCGAAGGACCCAGGATGGTGGGCACCTGAAGGCTATATCGGGGGATGAGGCCGGTGAGCGCCAGCAGGTAGGCGATCGCGAAAAGAACTGCTACCGGCACCGCGAACGAGAATAGGTTGCGCAGGTGCAGCAGGGCGACGCGCGGCGTTATCCGCGACGAGAACAGCCAGATGAGCAGAGCGGCGATGGTGGGAAGCAGCATCAGCAAGGCCAGAACTGCCATGGCTCTGTTCGTGAGGTAGCGGCCGGAGGTCAAGAGCAGCGCGGTGCCGGGATCGGGTGGGGCCTCGGTGCCCGAGTCAAGGGACAGGAGCAGGCGCTCGATCGCCGCTCCCTGGGTCGCAAGGCTCGCCGCGTCCAGGTTGCCCGGGCCGTCGTCGTACAGCATGAGTGAAGCGATCCCTCGGTTGAGCCCAGCCACCTGGTCTCCGCGCGAAAGCGAGAGCGCGTGGTCGGCTGCCTGGCTCAACAGGTTCGGAATCGCCAGGGACAACCCCGCTCCCGAAAACACGCGGTTGGTGAGTTGGACGAACCAACCCGGGGTGGTGTTCTGAGGAGCCGAAACCGCGGTCTGAATGGTGCGCGAACCTTGCTTGCCCAGCCCCTGGACAGAGAGGATCGTCTTTATGTCCGAAGCGCCGGCGTAGGTGGCCAAGAAATGACCGATCCCCAGGCCCCCACTGTTCCCGTCGCTCGTGGACAGGAAGATCAGCGTCTTCTCGTGTGGTCGGGCAAAGAACACCTGGATGAGGTCGGCGAGCATGGCGGTGCCACTCGCGTAGACCTGTGGGTTCACCTTGACGATGGTCTGCGTGTCGCGAGGCGCGGTGATGAGGATGCTCTCTCTGCTGGTGCCCGGCAGCACGACCCAGACGTTGGTGAGCGCAACGGCGCCCGCACCCATGGGCGCGTTGAAACTAGCTTTCTGGTTGGGGATCTTGAGGACGTCCAGCTTGCTGGCGAACCAGCCCGCCGCCCCGATCGCGTCATCGGAGCCCGGGGTCCTCTGCGGATATAACCCCTGCATCTCGTCCGCGAGGCGAGAGGCCCGGTTGGAGTCGAAGAAGGTGGGTCCTGTCGCCGGCTCTACCGTGGACGCCGGAGATGACACGGACAGGAATACGCCTGCCGCGATGAAGACCACCAGCCCCGCGCAAAGGGCATAAGCTATCTTCCTCCACTGTCGGACGCGGTCCACCAAGCGCCGGCGTATAGTGAGCGGCATGTGCGATCCCCCTTAGCTCGAGGCTTGTGAATTCTAAGCCTGCGAGGCCGAGGAGGCAAATGGCGGGGTGACGCGGGCGGCGAGAGCGGCTATTTGGAGCGTGTGCCTTTGGCGCTGATCGCGTCGTCTATCATCCGCTCGGCGATGAGATCGGCGGGAGGATCGTACTGGTCGCTCGCTACCATGTCATGGATCGCGCGTACGTGTTCACGACGCAGACTGGACTCAACGCAATCGCGACTAAGAGCGTCGGCCAACGCTCGATGCGGTTGGCTACGGGTGCTCACCGGTGTTTCTTGTCCTTTTCTCGCGTCGTTCTGGCTCATGCTATGCTCTTTATCGGCCAAGATTGCGTCCGGGTTTATACCCTTAGTGCAATTGTTCCTTCTGAGTAGCCAAGCGGAAGTCCTTAGTGACGAAGGGAAGCTCTAAGTGGTTGACAAGACGATCAGTATCGATGAGGCGAGAGCACGGGTGCTCACCGAGGCTTCACCGCTACCGGCAGAAGAGCGTCCGATCGAGGCTGCATTCGGATACGTCCTCGCGGAAGGTGTGGTCTCCTCGCTGAACGTCCCGCCGTTCGACAACTCGGCCATGGATGGCTTCGCCGTATTCGCGGCAGACGTAGTGGACGCCGGTCCGGACACTCCCGTTGCCCTGGTTTTGCGGGACACGATTCCGGCCGGGTATGTCGCCGAGCATCACTTGAACAGGGGAGAAACGGCCAAGATCATGACCGGCGCGCCTATGCCCCAGGGGGCGAACGCTGTCGTGCAATCGGAGCTTGCGAGCGAAGCGGACGGCAAAGTCCTTATCTTCGAGGCCGCTAAGCCCGGACTGAATGTGCGGCGCGCGGCCGAAGACATCGCGGTGGGTGATAGGGTCCTCGCCGCAGGGGCGGAGTTGGGTCCCGCCGAGATCGGAGTCCTCGCCAGTCTTGGCCTGCCGACGCTGAAGGTGTATCGCCGTCCGCGGGTGGCGGTTCTTTCCACCGGCAGCGAGTTGGTGGAGGTCGATCAGCCTCTGGCGCCGGGCAAGATCCGCAATTCCAACAGCTACGCCCTTCAGGCATATTGCCAGCAGATTGGCGTGGACGTCACTCGCCTGGGTATCGCCCCGGATGACTACGATTCGACACTTCGCATGGTGGAGGAAGGTCTCACGTATGACGTGTTGATCACCTCGGGCGGGGTGTCCGTGGGAGAGTTCGATTTCGTCAAGAACGTCCAGGATGCATTGGGAGTGGAGCGGCGTCTGTGGGGCGTCGCCATGAAGCCTGGTAAACCATTGGTCTTCGGGGTGAAAGGGCCCACGCTGGTCTTCGGGCTGCCGGGGAATCCGGTTTCTGCGATGGTGTCGTTCGAACTATTCGTGAAGCCTGCCCTTCTCAGGCTGATGGGCCACAAACGCGTGGTCAAGCCCCTGTACAAAGCGATCGTCGAAGAAGACGTCTTCAGCAAAGACGGGCGCACCTACGTGGTTAGGGTGCGCGCATGGCGGGAGGACGACCGCTGGCACGTGAGTTCCACGGGCCCCCAGGGTTCCGGCATCCTTCGCTCCATGGTCGGCGCGAATGGTCTCATCTTCGTGCCGGGCGCTCCCAAGGGAGTGAGGGCGGGCCAGGAGGTCGATTTTCTTCTTTTGCGGGAGGATCTGAAGGAAGCTTGACGGCCGCCCGCCAGTCGACGGGAGACCCTCTGCCTGTGGACGAGAACCTCAAAGATGGTTGTCGCTTAACGGAACTGGGGATACAATTGTCGAGATGGGTGACCTACTGATACTAAGGCTTGGGGGAGGCAGCAAACGCGAACCCGCGCCTGCGTATCAGTCATGGTCGGATAGCCTGGTGGCTTATGCTGCCGGGCTTTTTCTGTTTATGGCCTCTTAACCGACTGAGTAGCCCGGAAAGGAGATCCTATGGCCAATCATTTCACCCCCGAAGAACTGGCGGAGGAACTGGGGACTGAGACCAGGGATATCGTGCTGTTCTGCATCCGCGAAGGCATCCCGATCTACAAGGGCAAAGTAGATCGTCACCTTCTGCTGACGGTGATGAAGGCCACAGGCGTCCAGTTTCAAAAGACCGAGGCGGCAGCCGTCTGACGACGGCAGTCTCGTTGTAGTTCAGCTTCCCCCGCCGGCTGCGGCCGGGAGCATCCGGAGGGTCTCTGCGATGATCTGGTGCCTCCACGCGTGCGAGTCTGTGCCGTGCGCGGTGGCCCGTAGTGGGACTTTGCAGACTTCTTCCGACTCGTGATACCAGCGGCGCACCGCAAGCATGGAGTCCAGCTCCGTCTGAGCCACGGCGACCGGACCGGACCAAGAGAAGGGCTCTTCCGTGTCGCGCCCAGATAGGTCCGCCACCATCTCACCGATGGTCTGATCATACGTTTCGGCGGTCAAGGTCGCGGCTCCCAGGAGCTTCCCGTTCCACACAAGGTTCATTCGGACCCCCGGTCCATCGCCGTGCTGCGACTCGGGCCATAGCGCCACGAAACACAGCGCCCGGGCTTCAACCAGGGATGTGTATGACCGCTTGAGGCTGAGCAGGTCTTCCCGTGCCTCTTGGAGGGCTCGGGCATCTTCGTAGCGACGCTGACGCGAGAGCGAGCGCATGACTTCGTCGGCCCTGGCGGTAGGGTCGAGATCCTCTGCGAAACGGGCGGCGTCGACGACGCCGAGGCGGGAGCGAAGCGATCCATCGCACCCGGTCAGCCAGCCGAGAAGTTCGGAGACCAACGCGTTGTGCTGGGCGACGATCTGTGGATCTCCGGCGCAAGGAGCGAGACATTTGCCGGCGTGGCCGCGCACGCAGGGCTGTCCGTCGGGCCGCCGCGGACAACGGCGGATGGGGTAGCAACGCTGGAGCAGATCCAGAGCGGAGTAGACGCGGGTCCGGCCCCGGAACGGACCGAAAACCACCGGCAGGCGCGCCCGGCTCGCTCGTGGGCTCGTGGCAGATGGCGGCGGGTCGCGCTCCGAAGGGGCGGCACAACCGTCGGACGGCCCGAGTCCTTTCGGAGCGCGGCTACTCATGTATACGTTGAGGCCCGAGCCCGAACCTCCCACCTTGATGTACGCGTAGTTCTCCGGTCGCCTCCCTTGCAGATTGCACGGCGGGCGGTACTCCAGGATGAGCTCCTGCTCGCGCACGACCGCCTCC
>JADGPI010000264.1 GCA_017882525.1 Thermoleophilia bacterium | reverse complement strand
GGTACTCGGAAGTCAGGTGATCGAAGAGCGGAGGCCAGATGGCACGCAGATGGTGGGCTCTTGGAGTTGTGTCCATCGGCGTCTTCATGCTGCTCCTTGATATCACCATCGTTATCGTGGCCCTGCCGGACATCGCCGCCGGCTTTCGCGCTTCCCTCTCCGGGCTGCAGTGGGTCATCGACGCCTACGCTCTGGCGCTGGCGTCGCTGCTCCTCACTGGTGGCCTCCTGGCCGACCGCGCCGGACGCAGGTTGCTCTTCCTCGTGGGGATCGCCATCTTCACCCTGGGATCGCTGCTATGCGGGGCCTCCTTAGGAATTGTGTTCCTCTCCATCTCCCGGGCGTTTCAAGGCAGCGGGGGGGCGATAATGTTCGCTACCTCGCTCGCCATCCTCTCGGAATCATTCCAGGGCCGGGAACGCGGGATCGCTTTTGGCGTGTACGGCGCCGTCAGCGGGTTGGCGGTCGCCGTCGGCCCCATTATCGGTGGCGCACTGGTGACCGGCCTCGGCTGGCGCTGGATCTTCTTCGTCAACGTCCCGGTCGGTATCGTGCTCTTGATCGTCACCCTCGTTCGGCTTGATGAATCGCGCGACCCGCTGCCCAAGCCCCTCGACTTGCCCGCCCTCGTGACCTTCAGCGCCGGCCTTGCGGCCCTCATCTTCGCTCTCATCCGTAGTGACACTGCCGGCTGGAGCTCGATCACCGTGATCGCCTCACTGGTCGCCGGGGTGGTCTTGCTGGGTGGGTTCGTGGCGGTGGAGTTACGGCAACCCAAACCGATGTTCGATCTGCGTCTTCTGCGGGTGCCGACCTTCAGCGGGGGCTTGATCGCCGCCTTCGCCATCTCGGCCTCCATATTTTCGGTGTTGACCTACCTCGTCATCTTCGTGCAGGAGGCGCTCGGGCTTTCGGCGCTGGCCGCCGGCGTGCGCTTCCTCCCGCTGTCGCTCTCGCTCTTCGTCGCCGCCGGGATCGCCGGCCGCCTCAGCTCGATCATCTCCCGACGGCTCCTTATCACTCCCGGTTTCCTGCTAATCGGAGTCGGTTTGATGCTGATGCGCGGGTTGACGATGGCTTCCGGCTGGACTCACCTGCTCCCGGGAATGATCGTGAGCGGGGTCGGGGCGGGAGTGGTCAACGTACCCTTGATCGCCACCGCCGTCGGGGTGGTCTCGCCCGCACACGCGGGCATGGCTTCGGGCATCAACTCCACCTTTCGGCAGATAGGGATCACGACCGGCGTGGCGGTTCTTGGGGCCATATTCATTGGACGGATCCGGTCCACAGTGCTGGGTCACCTGGCCGGGACGGCGCTCGCCGGCGCTGAGCACCAGATCGCGGTAGCGGCTGCAAGCGGCTTCATAGGCCCGACGGTCGCCTCGTTGCCGGCTCCACTTCGTCCACTGGTAACAGCTGCAACACATGCGGGGTTCGTCGACGCGCTCAACTTGATCCTTCTGGTGGCTGCGCTCCTTGCTTTTGTTGGAGCTGTGTTCTCGTTCTTCCTTATCCGGGAGCGGGATTTCCTCGAAGGCCAGGGGCAGGTGACGAGGGAGACAGAGGTATGAGCCTGCCCTTGACGCGGGCCACGACCTGACGCATAGGGTGTCTACCCAGAGCCGGTCGTACTCTTAACCAGGGCAGACGGAACTGGGCCGGCTCATGTTCGTAGGGACGGCTGAGTTTTGCCC
Organism: Thermoleophilia bacterium; assembly: GCA_017882525.1. Taxonomy (GTDB): domain Bacteria; phylum Actinomycetota; class Thermoleophilia; order RBG-16-64-13; family RBG-16-64-13; genus Chersky-299. The sequence goes on along the minus strand of JADGPI010000264.1, from coordinate 2,520 downwards.
TTACCCTCTCCCCCTTCTTTGTCGGTGCCTTCATCGCCGGTAGCTACTTCTTCGCCTGGCGGCGACAGCGGCTCCCGATCTTCATGGGCGAGAGACCTCGCCGCCGAGGAGAGGCGAGGGCGATAGGCAGCGGAGACAAGCAGCGAAGGCGAGGAATGAGTTCGGATTCGAGTCGGCAAGTCCCCCTCCGCGGACGATTACTATGAGCACGTCGTGACTAGTGAGCGAGCATCCTTGCCGGGTTCTCCACCAGCAGTCGGTGGATGTCGGCCTCTCCCAGACCCGCATCCATGAGGTTGTGCCTGAACTCACGGAGGATGTGGCCATAACCGAAGCCACCGTAGTGGAGTAGATAGTGCTTGAGACAGATGTCGTGAGAGATGAGCACATGATCGCCGAGCCCAGCATCCAGAAGACGGGCGATGGCTTCCGCCCTTTGCCGGTCCGAGGGAGCCCAGAAAGGCCGCTCAGCTCCGGTTCCCCGGAAGTAGCCGTCTGCCCCGACGGTGTCATACTCGATGAAGCATCCGCTCGAGGCCAGCTGCTTGTGGTAGCTCACCGCGCCCTCGAAGGACACATCCAGGTGGCCGAGAGCGAAATCCATGTGGCCCAGCACAACGCGGGATAGGTCGGCGCCCGCCTCATCGAGCAAGCTCAGCACCTGGGCCCCAGTTCGGGTGCCCAGGTTGCAGTGCACCGTGATGGCCGCGCCAGTTTTCTGTTGAGCCCGGGCCGCCGCACCGAGCATCTTGGCCTCCTGGGGATGGATGGGGTCGCTGGTGCCGATCTCCCCGATGATGCCTGGCCGCACTCCGGTGTCCCCTATGCCTTCATTGAGCTCCACCACGAGCTGCTCGGCGATCGCTTCCATCGTCTCCTCGGCCACAGCCGGTGGGTGGACGAAGTGTAGGTAGTGACCGCATCCACAGATGATGTTGACGCCGGTTGCCCGTGCGACGGCCTGCAGGGCTACCGGGTCGCGGCCCACTACCTTCTCCGAGGTCAGATCCACGATCGTGCCGCCGCCCAGCTTCTTGAATTCGAGGATCTCCCGGGCAGCCAGATCAATATCGTCGAGGAGGCAATTGTCGCGGTTGAAGAGCGGGTCACGGCGGATGAGCCCGAGGATGCCCATTTCTACGGGGCGCTCGAGGAACTCGCGACGATTCTCGTCTTGAGGGGGCGGACAGAGGCAGGTGATATCGCAGAGCACATGCTCATGCGGCAAGGTGATACCAAGCTGCTCAGGCGCTAGCAGACCCAGCACGGTCATTACTTGCCTCGTGTTACCCAACCCGTCGTACCTCCAGATCGATTCACCCGGGTTGCAGCCCAGTATCTCCCCACCGGGGCGAAAGCGCCAACAGCCCTGCAGGGCAGGCACCATGCGCGAATGGTGTCCTACCCGTCACGGATTACTAGCCAATGGCGCGAACGACGCGGTCGTCGGCAACACACCGCTGCCGAATACGGTATACGATCCTTATTGCGAGTGACCGTGATTCTCGGGCTTGGCGTCGGCGATTCTGGCGACGAGGGACCGAAGGATCCGACAGGAGGTTCAACATGGGAACTGATGGCTACGTCCTGGGGTTGGTGGGCAGCCCCAATCGCGACGGCAGGACGTTTCAGATGGTGAGTACGGCGCTGGAAGCGGCAGCGACAATGGGGGCCGGGGTTGAACTGGTACAGATGGCCGACCACGTGGTCGGCCCCTGCCGGGACTGCCAGCCGTGGACATGCATGACGGAAATGAGATGCCAATACTCGGATCCAGCTTTCGAGCATCTGAGCGACAAGCTGCTCAACTGCGGCGCCCTGGTCCTGGGGACGCCGATCTACTGGTGGGACACCTCGGCCATGGTCAAATACCTGATCCTCAAGATGTTCAGGGTGTACGCCCGCTCCGCGCCCTTGGCCGGCCTTCCCGCCCTCGGCATCGGGGTGGCCGGTGGCACGGGCAACGGTCTGGTCTCTGGGCTCCGGCCGATCTATCACTTCTTCCAGATGCAGCAGATGCGCGCCTTGGATCCCCAGCCTGTTACCCGGTTCAGCTGGGAATCAGCGATCGTCCAAGCCCGGGAGCAGGGAGTCCAGCTCGCATCAATGGTAGGAAAGCGCCTTCCCTTCAAAAGCAGGGAAGAGGGACTCCTTTGGTATGACAATCTCCCTTACCTGAGCATGAACCGGGCGGCCGAGCGCCGACTCCTTGCAGCCGTTGCTACCGAGGCGCTGCCCGACGGCGCGCTTCCCGACCTCGCCCGCGTCCTGGCCCGCGCCGACCACCTGGCCGCCAAGGGTCGAACCCTGGAGTCACTGAAAGCCAGCACCGCGATCTACGAGGCAACGGTGAAGGTGTTCGAAGCTACGCAAGGGTGACGGGTTGCAGAGCGAACCAGCCGGTCACTGCCGGGGTCCCATCTTTCAGACGCACACGATGAACGGATGGCGATGGGGCTGCCTAGCTCTTATGGACGATCAATCCCAAAAAAGCGCGCGACGCGGGGAAGAAACGGCAGC
>JADGPI010000263.1 GCA_017882525.1 Thermoleophilia bacterium | reverse complement strand
CAGATGTTGATTGGCCCCGGGGGTAAAGTTGAAGGGCCAGGCGAGCCCAAGGGTGAGTCACTTTGACGGATGCGCGGGAGATGTGAGCGACGGTGGGAAGTCAGTCCAAGACCTGCAGAGACCACCTCTCCAGGGGAGAGACCGTCGCGGCCCGGCAACTGAGAGAAATCGACATCGGCATGCCCCGGGAGATCCTCCGGGCGCGTACTGCCTGGAGGTGGGATGGCGATGTCTTAATCAACAGAGGACTTGATCACCTTGATCATCGAGAGTTGAACACCGGGTGGCGTGGGCGCCCTCGTGATTGCGCCGCGGTCGTCGTTCGCAGTGTTATGGGGGCATACCTCGCGGGTACCTTTCCGACACCTAACCAGCCGGGAGAAAGGGGAGTCGTGGCGTTCATCGACAAGACAACAGAGATAGCGGCCGATGTCCATGATGTCTATGAACTGTGGATGGCCTTCGAGGACTACCCGACCTTCATGGAGACGATCGAGACGGTGACCGTGGTCCCGGACGACCAGCTTCACTGGGTGGCCGTGGTCGAGGACGACACTTTCGAGTGGGATGCTGACATCGTCGAGCATGTGCCCGATGAAAAAGTCACGTGGCGGGCCATTGACGGTCGCGAGACCGGCGAGGTGCGCTTTGAGAAGCTCGCAGCCGGCATCACGAAGGTGACCTATCAACTCAAATACGATCCAGCGGCGTGGGTTGGCAAAGCCGATGCCGTGCGCCGTTGGATGAGCCGTCGAGTCGACAAGGATCTCGACAATTTCAAGAAGATGGTCGAAGCGCCCGGTTGAGTGAGGGCACAGATGACGACGATTCGTCGGGAGGACCGGGCGCGTTGACCCCGCGAGCATGGCTCTACCGGTATCGCAGAAGGTCATCAGCAACCCCGGGGCCGGGCGCTTGCACGACTGCGCGCCGGCGATCGTCGGCATAAGGCTCGATGCCAGCCGGTCCCCGGGCCACGAGTGTTGGCCTGAGAGTCTGGGCGGCGAGGGGCATGTCCGACACCTTGAAAGGAGTCCCTCATGTCAACCATCCACATCAAGCAGAGCACGGGCGTCCCTCCCGAGCGGTTCATCGCCGCCCTCACCAACTTCGGTCCGGGCAGGGGGAAGATCTTCGCCCACAGTCACGAGGACTCGGTCAAGGTCAACGCCCGTGGCGACACCTGGGCGGACGTGACCGAAGGTTCGGCGGGCGGGTTTTGGGAGCGGCTCCGCTACGATTGGTCGCAGCCGAACGTGCTGCGCCTGACCAACACCGATAGCAACGCCTGGAGCACGCAGAGCAACTGGGTGTACACCCTCACCCCTCGCAATGACGGCGGGATGGACATCGACTTGGTCGCCGTGCGCAAGGGCCGAAATGCCAAAGGGCGGCTCGGCGCCGCACTCATGGCTGTGGCTGGTAAATGGATCATCGGGGCCGATCTTCGCAAGAGCCTCAAAGCACTCGAGCGGAGCCAGTAGTCTCGTCGAGCACGGTCTTCGTGCGTCCTAGCGCGATGGTCCCGTGACAGGAGCAAGGGAGGTACTGGCGGCGTGTCCAGACAATCGTTACCGACCCGGCTTGTGGTCGTCTTCGCTGACCATCACCATTACCCGATGGAGATGGCTTGCGCCCACGCCCCGAAGAGTTTGTTCAGACGAGAAAGCAACGCCTTTTTCGCGGATACGCTCGAGTTCCTGCCTTAGGGTAGTCATGATCCTAGTGGATGTTGCCGTTCAGGCGAGCGATTCAGGGTTTTTGGACCCCTCAGGGAACTGGGAGTCTTGCCCGCGCGAGGAGCGTTCCCGTTTCGTAGCAGGTTCTTCGTCCGCCGCGAGCGAAGCGGAATCCGTCAAGTAATAGCCGTCCTGTAGCCGAGTTCGCTGTCCGCGCGGATCGTTCCATTTCGAGGGAGTCCACACACCGCCTGAGGTATTCGGCGGAGCTCCCAACCCGGAAGGTGGCCGGGCACTTCGACAGGATGGGCCGCAAGGGGTCTAAGGAGGTGCTTAGCGACAAGATGTTCTTCTGGGGCAATGTTCGTTGCCGCTGTTGTGCACGGGCACGACCCGGCATGTGAAGGATGACTTCAAAGCGCTCATCGGCCTTTTCAGCGATACCGGGGCCCTCATGATCGATGATCCACCGCTCTTTCCGACTGGGTGAAGCCCGAGACTGGGCCCGCGCTGCGTGGGGCTGTCCACGAGCACCGTGTGTTCTGACTCAGCTGGTGCAATTACGGCGAACGGAGACCGCGGCTCCGCCAAATGACACGAGAGCATCCCTGAGGCCCGCACAGAGCTGGCTGCCTGCTTCCATGACAAGAGGCTCCGCCATCGGGGCCTCAAAGACGCCCACTAACAACCCTCGCCGATCATGCCTGCCAGTTACCCGGATCTTCACCACTTGTCCGTCGCGACGATTACACGAGACGGGCCCGGGAGGGGTCTCCCGGGCCCGTCCTTATTTCGGCCGCGCTCGGTATTCGCGGCCTTCTGCCAGCCGCATAGGGGGCACCAGCGGCAGCAGCAGATGGGACGGATACTCTGCGTTGTGAAAGACCTTGTGCACCACGGTCTTGCTCGAGCAGACGTGGTAGGGGATGTACTCGGCGTAGGTTTCGCCGCCGACGCCCTCGGCCAGGTCGAGGCTGGTGATCTCCAGGCAGATGCGATGCCCTTCCTTGAACAGGTTTGCGGTCGAGAGAATCTCCACCTGGTACTCGTTGATCTCGCCGGGGACCACGGGGCGAATCGTCTCGGGGCTGAGATAGTGCCAGGGCTTCCAGGGCTTGGAGCGGTCCGGATCAAGAGCACGGCGCGAGGCCTTGAGCCAGCCGCGCGTCAGCTCCCTTTCCGGGAGGTCTGCCGGGACCTCCCGTTCGCCCGGCCGCGCACTCTGCACCGAGACGTCCGGGCCGACGTCCTTGAGGACGACGATCCAGTTGGTGTCCTCTTGGTCGAGCGAGGCGTAGAACGTCAGGGAGATGGGGCCGATCACCAGCGTATCGTCTGTTAGGGGCTCCGTCATGTAGCGCAGCCGCTCGATCTTGTTCGTCTGGATGGGCGGCATCTGCACGAAGGCGTCTGGCGGCTCGTTCACGTACGTGTGCGCGGCCGGTAGGTGGCCCTTGCGGCTGAGCTTCTCCCAGCTGTGCAGGTAGTACTTGGTCCACTGCGTCTCGGCCAAGGGCCACGCCGTCGCTTCGTGCCACTTGTTGGCGCCCATCACCCACACTCTGACGGCCGGATCGTCTTCTACTCCGTTGTCGATGCCCTTGAGCCAGTGGTCGTACCAGCGGATCATCTCGTCGTGCCATTCGTGTAAGGGCCGCTCGGCGTGGGCTGGGGGAGTGGCGAACAAGTGCTTGTGTGGAGAGTCGATGCCGTAGAAGAAGTGCTGCGCCCCCTGCCAGTGCATCTTGTAGGTGTAGGCTCCCTCGAAGGCCCCGGTCACAAAGGGAATCTTGATCTTCTTGAAGTTCTCCTCCGTGCGCTCGATTGTGCCCGGCCGCTCGAAGGGGAACAGCAGGGGATAGAACGTGCCTGCGTCCCGCTGCCCCCGCAGGGTGAGGATGTTATAGAGATTGACGTACATCATGTAGTCGGGGTTCTGCATGGCCGTTTCCCAGGCAGCCTGGAGCGGCGGCGGAAGCTCGGGTGGCGTCCCGATGTGCATGTGAAGGCTGTTGTTGAGGCCGATGTGGTAGGGCATGGTCTGGATGACGCCGCCGGGGTGCTGGTCGCGAAAGCCTTCCAGGCCCCCGTAGCAGCCGCCGGCGTCCAAGGGGAAGATCGCCTTGAGGGCCGGGTGTCCTTGAGCGGCTGCCCTCCACTGTTCGGCGGCGAAGGCGGAGATGCCGACCATGCCCACATTGCCGTCGCACCAGGGCTGCTGGGTGATCCACTCGATGGTGTCGCAGTGGTCCCAGTCGTCGTCGGTGAAGAGGTCGCCTTCGCTCTTGTGCCCGCCCCGTACCTGCCCGATCACATGCACGTACCCGTTGGCGACGAACTGTTTGGAATCACCACCCTCGATGATGCCGTACCACTGAGTCGACCAGGGCGGCTGACCGACCTTGAGGTTCTCGGCGACCTCCACCCGCTGTAAGTCCTTGTTGTGCATGGCGCAGGTGTAGAGGACGGGAAACCTTCCCGGTGCGTCGGGACGGTAGACGTCCACGCGCAGCGTGACGCCGTCGCGCATCGGCACCGGCAGGTCGTAGTCCTTGATCATCTTGTCGTAATACGTGCGGTCATCAGACACGGGTCGGTCCTCCATTCATGGGCGGAGCTTGACGGGGTAGCAGGCAAGAGGTACGTCTTCAGTCGAAAGGAGCATGTGACCATCTCTATCTTGAAGCAGGATCCACTTGAGCCACGCGTCGTCGTCACGGTCTGGGAAGTCCTCGCGCAGGTGCCATCCCCGCGACTCCTCACGCGCGAGAGATGCCCGGTAGTACATCTCCGCGCACAAGACCATGGCCTGGACTTCGTTGGCAGCCGCCAGGTGATGCGGATCGATGGCCACGAGCTGGGAGGCCCGCTCCCTGGCCTCGAGAACCAGGGCGAGGGCCTCTTCCATCCGGTCCTTACTCTTGAATATCGAATAGCCGACCGGCGCGATGGTGTCTTGCACGGCGCGCACGAGCTCGGCCGGCTCGACCCCGTGCTGCCGATGGAGCGGGGCGAACATCTCCTCCTTTTGCCACGCAGCCCTTCCTGGCTCTGGTTCTCCCAACGATACTTGAGAGGCATAGTCCAGGACTGCCTTTGCCGCTCGGATGCCCATCCAGGTCGAAGAGGTCAGCGCCTTGCCGCGGATCCTACCGGGGGACGCGGGTACCGCACCCGCCATGGCCGAGCCACTCGTAGCCGTATTACCGACCGCGAAGAGCCCCGGCACTGTGGTGGCCATCTGGTGATCCACCTTCACGGGCGACAGCTCACCGACGATCCCGGGGAAGACCTCGGACACAGGGCCGCGTCCGTCCACCGCAGCGGTCTTTGATAGGAGACGTTCCCAGAACGCTTCAGCCTTCGGTCGGTGCCACAGGGCGGGCGTCTCGTTGCCGTGCCCACCCTTCTCGGTGTGCTTGGTGGTGTGTTGCAGCAACCAATTCTCGTCGTTGTGGGTGACGAGCGGACCCCGGCCGGCTAACATTTCCCGGTACCAGACGGCGCCAGCCGTGGAGTCCATGTCTGGTTCGAACTCGCGCCGCCAGGTCGAAAGGAACTCGCCTTTGGCGTTGTAGAGGGCGTCTTCGGCGCCAAGCAGAGGTTCCTTGCTGCGCTTATTCACCAGCT
>JADGPI010000262.1 GCA_017882525.1 Thermoleophilia bacterium | reverse complement strand
TCTCGCGGCCGGCCGCCGCGGACGCGGACACCGTGGTAGTGCTGCCCGCCGCCGTGGTGGTCGTCTCCCCGCCTGCCGTGGTCGGGGTCGTGGCCGCGGTGGTAGTTGTAGCCGTGCCCCCGCATGCAGCCACCAGACCACCAAGGCCTGCGCCCATTCCCACGGTCGCGCCGGCAATACCGGCGATCTTCAAAAACTCGCGCCGGCTAACCGACCGACCCTTCAGCTCGCTCGACTCGTCTTTGGGTTGAATGCGTTGCCCCTTGTCACTCATATGTCTGCGCCCTCCAATGTGCACTTGCTTCGACACGCGACCAAGCCTATCACTGCGACGAGAAAAGTGCGAATGCAGGGAAAAACGGCGAAGAATGAGCGGAGACGAGAGGACTGATTGATTGGCGGCGATCGCGCGGCCGCCAGAGCGCTCGCCGCCGAGGATCCGGTCAAGGTCTACGAGGGGGCGCTCCATCTCCACTTCTTCCCAGGAGTTTGTTTCTCTGGAGCTCGGTCGACCAGACCGGGTCTTGGCCTCTTTAGAAACTGACTGGCGATATCCTGCTGACATTTTGTTGACGAATGCGTCACCATGGAACCGACTCAACTAGTGGCCTAGAAGCTGCAGGAGGAAAGAGAAGAAGATGGAGGATCTCCACGACAGAATGACTACAAGCGTCTCGACGGCCGAGCTCGAGCGCAGATGGAAGGCCAGCCGGGAGATGATGCTGGCGCAGGGTCTCGATTTCCTTTTGATGCGCCAGGATGAGGAGTTCCTGGGCGGCTACGTGAAATGGTTCAGCGACTTCTCCGCGCGTCACAGTTACCCGTTCACCGTCATCTTCCCTGTGGACGAAGAGATGACTTTCATTACCTGCGGCGGCACGCCTCCCTCCGATCCGTTCCCGCCACAGTGGGCTGTGCGCGGAGTAAAGAGCAGGCTGGGTGCCCCTTATTTCGAGTCGGTCCACTACACGAGCACCTACGACGCGGAACTGGCCGTAGGGGTGCTCAAGGAGAAGAAACGGGCGACCATAGGTCTGGTGGGAAGATCCTACATTCCCATCACTTTCTATGAGTATCTACAGAAACACCTCGATGGGTGGACCTTCGTGGATGCGACCGACTGGGTCGATCAGATCAAAGCCATCAAGAGTCCCGAAGAGATCGAACTCATCAAGAAGACGGCAGCGCTCCAGGACGTAGCCATGGAGCATGTCCGAGCGTCTCTACGGCCCGGCCTGAGGGGTTTCGAGATCTTGGCGGAAGCCCAACACTCAGTTGTCATCCAAGGAAGCGAGCGCCAGCTGATCCTTGTCAATTCGGGTCCTCCTGGAACCCCCGCTCCCTACACGTTTCGCCACTTCCACAACAGAGTGATCAGGGATGGCGACCAGTTCTCCATACTCCTCGAGGTGAACGGTCCCGGCGGCTTCTACACGGAGCTTGGGCGGATCTTCTCTATTGGAGAGCCGTCGCAGGAACTGCAGGAAGCCTTCGCGACAGCGCTGGAGGCCCAGGCCTTGAACCTGAAGATGCTGAAGCCGGGAGCGAGCCCGATCGACATATTTGAGGCGAACAACCGGTTTCTGGAGAGCCGAGGTTATCTGCCCGAGCGGCGACTCCACGCCCATGGCCAGGGATACGATCTTGTGGAGCGACCCCTTATCCGGCCCGAGGAACCGATGAAACTCGCCGCGGGGATGAGCATGACGGTTCATCCGGCAGCAGCTACCGAACGGGTTTGGGCGGCGATCTGCGATAACTACCTCGTCACGGATTCTGGAGCCAGTGAATGTCTCCACAAAACGCCAAAGGAGATCTTCGTGGTGTAGCTTGGGGTGGCCCGCGATGTCTACGTCAGCTGATCCGGGCGCTTTGCGGCCGCCTGACCGCCGAAGATGCGCATCCGCCGGGCGAAGAGATAGCCGAGCACGAGCGGGATCCAGATGTTGAATATTCGGTAGGTGATGGCAACGACCACCGCGGTGGCCGAGGGAACGCCCATGGAGGCGAACAGCAACGACATCACGCTTTCTGTCGCCCCCACTCCCTGGGGCGTGACCGCGACTACATACAGCACGATACTCATGCTGAATCCCGCAGTCACAGTCCCCAAAGCCACATGTTGCCCGAAAGCCAGGAAGAGCGTGTAGAGACCGGCAGCGTTCACGGCGTGAAACAGCAGACCCACGACTACCGACGTGGCGAGCAGGCCGGGGTGCGCGGCCATCGATGTGGAAGCCTCTGAGAACTGATCGGCGCTCTGGGCGGCCCAGGTATCCGAGGTCGACTCGCGCCGCTTGAACGTTCTGGCCACCCTGTTCGCCGCTTTCTGAGACCAGCGGAGCAACTTCTCCAGCCATGATCGTCTCACTTTTGCCAGCCAGAGCGCCGCGACGAAGAGCAGGATCACCAGAACGAACAGCACGCATACGATCAAGTCGTAGGACGGCAGTTTCCCGCGCGAGTGTAGGAAGGCCAAGCCGGCGACGACGAACGGCAGGGTGGTGGCCAGGTCTACGACGAGCACGAGGATCACACCGGCCGCGGCTCGGGCTCCCGATTGCCGATGCTCGGCGGCGTACTCGACGAAAATGGCCTCGCCGACAGGAGCCGCCGTGTTCAAGAAGATCGAGACCATCAATGGGGCAAGTAGTTCAAGCGTCTTGGATCTGACTTGCACCACCTGCAACCCAACGCGGTACAGCAGCGCGTACAGGTAGAAGGAAGCAAGGAACAACAGGGCGGAAACGACGATCCAGTACCAAGCGGCAGAGGCCATCGCCTTCCCGAATTCACGGGCGCTCGTGAACTCGAGGACGACAAGAGAGGTGAGACCCAGGAAAAGCACAAGAAGTGCAACCTGCCGCCACTTCCCGACTCGTCGTTCGCTGCTCAAAGCCCCGTCCTTGTTGGAAGCATAGGTGGCACGTTGCTCAGTTCCCTGCTTTGTGAGGAACCAATCATAGGGCAGACCGGCTGGTTTGCCGGATCAGGCGACCGTTGTCAGGGCGAGAGCGACTTGGGGTAAGACGAGAGGGCCGCCCTCGTATACAACGTAGCGGTCTTCCCAGAAGGGCTCGAACTTCTTCTTGTACTGGGTCAAGCCGCGCGAGCGCACAAGCCTCTGCGCATAGGGGGCGACGCCTTTGATCGTCTTCTCGAGAAGGTTGGATTCAGGGTCTTCTCCCACCCCGGCAAACGGCGCAAGACCCAGGTTGAAGGTCCGGTACCCCTCGCTCTTCAGTTCAAGCATTGTCCTCAGGAAGAGATAGTCCATAGTGGCCCAATGCGCCTCCGGCAGCCGCCGCATCATGTCGAAGCTTGCCTCCCCGGGCCGGTAGGAGGGCACTTCGTTAACAAAGGCGATGAGCCGGCCCTCCTTATCGCGCAGCACGTCGAGAACGGTCTTTTCAAGGTAGCCGCGGTCCAGCGTACCCTGCACGAACCCGAACTCTCGATAGCGCGCCTGCTTGATCCACTTCGCGGAAAGCTGCTCCGCCTCTTCGACAAGGCTCTCGGCATGGGGCGGGACGTGGCGACCGAACTCGACCCCCTGCTCCTCCATCTTCCGCCCGACCTGGCGGAAGTACTTGTTCCGAGAAGTGCTATCGCCGAACCGCTCGAGATTCACGGACGCTTCCTCTCCGATCTTCACAAGCCAAAGGCCCAGCCGTCGGTAAATAGCTGCGTCATCCGGCATGAGAAACGCTGCCACCCAGCCGTTATCGCGCGCGTAGCGAACGAAACCTCTGATCGCCTCCTCGAGCTCGTCGGGCGGGCCGGTGGGGTCGCCGAGCGAGACGGCCACGCCGTAATGCACCCGGTAGCCGACGAAAGAGTCCGGAGTTGGAAAATACAGCGACTTGTCAGGCCAGACTTTGAAGTAGTCGTAGGTGGAGCGCCCGTACTTCGTCACCGAAGCCTGAGCGCGCCGGCGCTCCTGAGGGGCTGTCCCTAGGCGGTAAGCGACAGGCCGGAAGAGGCTGAACAAAGCAAGCACCTCGGCCGTCACCCCGAGAATGCTCTGGATCCGGAGGAACCACCGCGCGTCGCGGGTAAGCGGCACCAGGTCGTGGTTGCCTATCAGCACGAATTGGCGAAGCGTCCGGACGAGAGCCTCTCCGAAGCCGAACTCGCGGCCAAAATCGCGGTGATCGAGTAGGTAGAAAGCGACAGTGCCCCAGAGGACGGCCATAGCGAGCATAATCACCATCAGCTCGAATCCACGCAGTATCCCTCTTGGCTCGAAGTTCACCGTGAACCGGCTGCGCGTCGCGACGAGCAGCGCGAGCATCGCCGTAGACCCGAAAGCCAGATATACGTGGTGACGCAAGGCGATATGCACGATCGTCAGAAGCGCAAGCGCGGAAACACCGAGCCACCAGGCGAGCTTTCGGCGCCGCAGGAGGTGAAATGAGAAGAAGACGAGGGTGAAGCCAAGGACAACGCTCGCAGTGCGGTTCCATTCATTGAGGCCGAATGGCAAGGCGAAGGCGAAGCGCTCAGCAGCGTGCCGATGCGTCCTCAAGGAGGTCATCACCTCCAAAGAGCCGTTCGCGAAAACGCCGAGGGCGACGATGGAGACCAGCCAGTCACGACGAGCCAGCCTCTTCAAACGACTGAGAAGGCTTGGTCCACCCGGTATCGGCTTCGTCGTCACTGCCCCGTTCTCCGTCGCTTGCGGCGAGGCAGTCACAGGCACCCCCTGGTGGTCGGTTTCGAAACATCGCTGGATGAAGGCCATTTAGAACGGCCTAAACAAGTGTTCCTGTGAAACGACCAGACAAAACTGCTTTAGGTATGGAATTCTCATGTTGTGTTGGAACGGAGTCAGCATAGACGCCGGAGGGGCCGGCCGCGGAGGCGCGACTGGGGCCGTTCGTTTTGGGGGATACAGTCGCCGGGCCCTTCTCTGCGGAAGCGACCCAATAAGAAACGTCTTCAAGAGTGTGACAAATGACTGACAAGGACAGCGAGACTGAAATCGGGCGCGACCCCAATGCCGGAGCGAGCCGCGCCAGATACCCGCTGCCGAGATGGGTCGCTCTGGTCTTCCTCGCGACCTGCCTTGGATTGATACCTCAGATCGTCAATCTGTCATCCTCCCTCCACCAAGTGGAGATGGCAAACAACTGGCGGACGGTCTGGGTGGGGCTGGATATCGCCGAATCAGCTGTGTTCTTGCTTACTGCTTGGTTCCTCTTTCGCAGATCGATCCTTGTGACGATCACCGCCTCCATGGCCGCCGCGATGTTGTGGTTAGACGCCTGGTTCGACATCCTCACCGCCTTCCGACGGTCGGATATCGACGCGGCCACAAATCTCGCCGTGTTCGTTGAAGTGCCCCTCGGGATCTTCTGCCTTTACGTGGCGCTCCTCCGGCTTGGGGTACTCAAGGTGCCATGGGCCCGAAATCGGCCCCCGGATGAACGGCGAGGATAGCGACGTCGTCAATGAGCCGGCTCCACCACCGCAGCTTCCTCAGACTCCATGTCGGCTACGAAGCCTCCCCACCCACCGGTCGACCCTTCCCGGGTGGGAGAGGTAACGGCAATCAGTCGGACGGGAGCGTCGCTGGTGATCGTATAACCATGCGCGATGCCGCGGGGCAGAAAGACGAAACCTCCATTCTGCAGGGCAAAAGACTCCTCGCCACACCGAAAAGTGATCGCGCCCTCGAGTACATAGAACATCTCGTCTTCGGTCCCGTGGACGTGATCCTCAGGCTCCTCTCCCTTCCTAGTGACATACTCCAGGAAGGCCGCGCCCCCGCCGCATCGGGTCTCGCCGGCCTTCACGGTAAAGTCGACACCGAGCCGATACGTCCATCCGTCGCCCGCTCCAAGAGCGTAGGGTCGAATCCCAGGGC
>JADGPI010000261.1 GCA_017882525.1 Thermoleophilia bacterium | reverse complement strand
TCCCTTCGTTGGTCAAGAACGCAGTGAGCGTGCCGGCCAAGCGCCCCGCCTCGATGTCCAGTTCGTGATCGCCGACCATGAGCAGACTTTTCGGCTCCAACTTCCACTGTTCGGCCGCGTAGAGGAGCCCGTCGGGGGCGGGTTTGTGGGCAAGTGGGAGGTCTCGGGATATCACAAGGCCAAAATCGGCAAGAGAGACCCCAGACAAGCCCTTCAGCGCCCGGCGCACCGAATCGACGCCGTTTCGGGTGACGATCCCCATGGGGACTCCGTGCGCGCGGAGAAAGGAGAGAAGAACTCCAGCCCCTTTGTTCAGCTCCGCCCGATCGGCCGCTTCGGCCTCGAACGTCTCTAGGATGGACCGGCACCGCGCACGCTCACCGGCGTCCGCCAGACTCGCGATGAACTCGAGCACCGGCGCTCCGGCGGGGCATCCGATCGCCTGCCTGATACCTGGAAAATCAAGGGCTCCGGGCTTCGTAAGCGTACCGTCGAAGTCAAAGAGGACGGCGTCTATGCGAAAGGGCGCCCCGGATCGGAGTAACGGGCTCGGCGCGCCGCTGGTATCGCCAACTCGGGCCTCATGGGTGGTGTGCACGCGCGGGTTCTCCTTCGGCCGGTCGCCGGCAGCGGCCTGCGCTGGGTCACGTCATCGACTGAGGCATCGTAGCAGGTACAACATCGAAGCTTCACCCGGGAACCCTACCCGAGTTGCGTGGCCTTCCTCGCCTCCAGCAGGGCGAGCGCGCCGGTTAGAGTGGCAAATCCCGCCACGACGGCCATTCCAACAAGCAGCGGCCCCGCCCTCCAACCATCCAGAAGCAGCGACCGCATCGCGCTGAAGACATAAGTTGTAGGGTTGATCGTGGCCACCCACCGTAACCACGTAGCCGTGATGTACTCCTTGGGGACAAAGGTGGTGGAGAGGAATATCAGCGGGAAGAAGGCAAAGGTCGCCGCCTGAGCGGCAGCCGCGTTCTTGGTCTTGAGCGCGGTGAAGACCGCGTATCCGGCGAACGCCATCCCCCAAACGAACGCGTAGACCACCACCATCACGAACCCGCCGAATCCGGACGCGCTCTTCAGCCCCAGCGCCAACCCCAAGAGAAGGATCAGGATCACCTGTCCCACCAAAAGGACCGCACCGGCCACCATCGGGCCCCAGACCAGGGCCAGCCTCCTCGCCGGCGTCAGGAGCAGCTTGGTGAAGTAGCCGGATTCGATGTCGCGAATAAGGGCCTGCCCTGCGGTGCCCGCTCCCCCCACCGCCGCGGACACCACGGCCACCGGCACGATGAAGCCGAGGTACGAGCCGTGGAACCCAGGGAGCTTGCCCACCGACGACAGCCCCGAGTTGTATACGAAGAGAAAGAACACGCTGATGACTACGTTGGGGATCACGGCCGCCGGCGTTCTCAGGCTGTTGCGGAGCGAGCGCACGATGATGAGAAGGATGTCGTTCACGCGGCACCCATGGGCGCACCCTCTGCAGGCGCGGTGGCGGAGCCACCCATGCGCGCACCGGTCGCTCGAAGAAACACGTCATCCAAAGTCGGCTCGCTGAGCATCAGCCCGCCCAACGGTATGACGCTCTCGTCCAGCCTGCGGACCAGAGCCGGCAACATGTCCGCTGCGTCGGAGAAGAAGCAGAACAGCTCGGTGCCAGACAATCGCTTTTCCGGGCACAGACCGGCAAGGGCCCCGGCCGCGCGAGCCGCCAGCTCGACGGAGTCGAAGCTGAGGGTGACCACCTGGCCGCCGATGTCCCTCTTGAGCTGCTGCGGCGTTCCCTGGGCGACGATCTTGCCCCTGTCGATGATCGCTACCTCGTCGGCGAGCTTGTCAGCCTCTTCGAGGTACTGAGTGGTCAGGAAGATGGTCATCCCGTTCTCCTGGTTGAGGCGCCGCACCTCTTCCCAGATCCCGTGCCGGCTTGCCGGGTCCAGGCCGGTGGTGGGCTCGTCGAGGAACAGCACCTGGGGATCGTGGACGAGCGCGAGAGCCAAGTCCAGGCGCCGTTTCATCCCCCCCGAGAACTGCCCTGTGCGTTTCTTCGCACTCACGTCGTCCAGGCCCACGGTCGTGAGCAGGCGCTCCGCCGTGCGCACGGCTTCCGAGGCCGAGCTCCCGTACAGCCGGGCCTGCAGCACAAGCAGTTCCCGGGCGGTCATGATGTCGTCGAGGCCCACGTCCTGAAGGGCCACGCCGATCTTAGCCCTCACTTCCTGCGGGCGCTCCACAACGTTGAGTCCCGCTACCCAAGCCTGTCCGGCGGTCGGAGCGAGGATGGTAGTGAGCACTTTCACCAAAGTGGTCTTTCCCGAGCCGTTGGGGCCGAGGAAGCCGAAGATACTTCCTGTATCGACCCGGAGATCGATGCCGTCCACGGCTTTGACATCGGTGAAATACCTGGCGATCCGTTGGGCGACGATGCTACGGTCGCCTCCGTCGCTGCTGCTACGCCCGTCCAAAATCGTCCTCGAACCTCTCGACGCGGTGCATCGCGCCGAGTGGGATATCCACGGATCCGCCATGGCCGAGCGACAGCTCACGATTCTCGAGCACCTGGTACCCACCCCAGGGCCGACGTTCCGCACGCAACTCCTCGACCACTGAAGACTCCTTTCGAGCACTCGGCTCCCCGATGCCCGGCAGCGCGACATATCCAGGTGGTGCGACACCAAGTCTAACCGGCCTGCCGTCGGTCCGCCAGCAC
>JADGPI010000260.1 GCA_017882525.1 Thermoleophilia bacterium | reverse complement strand
GATACGGTGACGATGATCCTGCGGGCGAACGTCGCCTGCCAGGTGAGTCGCCCCGTTGGTGTGGCCGTTGGCATGGCAGTCGAGACAAGCCACCCCGCGACTCGCCTTCTCCGACCGGCGATCCTCGGTCTGGTTGAATTGCTGCTGCGGGAATGGGGTAACCAAGAGCCGCAATCCTTCGATCTGCTTTGGATTCAGGATGCCATTGAAGAGTTCGTAATAGTTGTCAATTGTGACCAGCTTGCCCTGCGACACATCGCCGAGATCGGGTCTCGTGGTGAGATACATCGGCGGCGGGAATTCCGGCAGGAACTGGTCAGGAATATCGAATTCCAGATCAAAGCGCGTGAGGTCGCGCGTCTCCTGCTTCTTGAGTTCCTCGATCTCGAACTTGGGAAACAGCATGCCGCCTTCCGGGTGGTTGGGATGGGGTAGTGGATGGAACCCTTTGGGAAACAGTGCGCGATCGCGGATCTCCGTCGGAGCTATGCCGGCAAGCTGGTCCCAACTCGTGCTTGCGGGCAGCCTGACACGAACGCCTTCCTGAATCGGCTTGTTGCGGGACATCGTGACGCCCGCAGCCGGCCGGTTGGCAAGGTCGTAGCGCTCCGCTAGCAGATCAGCCTGCCGCTTCTGGATCTCCGGCTGCGCCCCTTTCATGCGGGCCATGACCGTCGAGAAGGCTTCCTTGAGATCCACCGGCATGTAGCTGGTTGCACCAGATGGCGGCGTCTGCTGCGCGTAGGCCAGCGTGAGGCCACTCGTCAGGGTCGCCGCCATCGTCAACACTGCCCAAGGAAGCTTCGAACCGGACAGCGTCATGAAAACCCCCTCGTAAAGGACTTTCTTCCAATATGCTCAGTTGTTAACGCTGAGGTGGGCATCGCGTTCCTCACCATCCTCGGTCCCGAGCCCACCTCATACCAGCCCTGGACGAACTGCAGGTTTCGGCCAGACAAGTAAGCTCCCCATAATGCTACGATGGGCGTGCCGACTGTTCGCGCGTCGACGGCAGGGTTTGCGCGACGGTCGGTTGCTCACCACGCCCCACCGTGTGCAATCCGCGTCGTCGCCGGACACTTTCCCGAGCAAAGTAGTTGCTCCCTTTTGGTCGGAGCCCGCGACGACCGCTCTTCCTTCTTAGCGTGCCCGGGTCTCAAACTCGTGGAACTCGCTCATGAACGGGGCGGCGACGTTGGCGTTGAGCTTGCAGTCGAGAAACACTGGCCCGTCCGGCTTGGCCAGGAGAGGCGCCGCCTTCTGCAAGTCCTCGTACGGATGGTCGCGGCCTGGAAGCCGAAGCCCTCGGCAATTGGCGCATAATCGACGTCGGGGAACACCGACTTCGCCACCGGCAGACCGCGCATTTTGAGGAAGTGCAACTCGGCGCCATAGGCGCAATCGTTCATCAGCACGATCACGATCGGGAGGTCCTCGCGCACGACCGTTTCAAGCTCGCCCATGGTCATAAGGAAGCCGCCGTCGCCAATTACCAGCACGGTGGTCTCGTCCGGCCGCGCCTTGGCGAGGCCGAGCGCGGTGCCGAAGCCCAGCCCGATTGAGGCGAAGTCGCTGGTCAGCTTGAAGTGTCCGGGCCCGGGCACCGACAGATAGGGCACAATGCCCAGGAAGTTGCCTGCGTCTTAGACCAGGTTGCGCTTGGGCGGCAGAAAGCTTCTCGAGCGACAGGCCGAGTGTGCGCGGATCGACGGTACGCGCGGTATCGGCAGGCTGGAAGTCCCGGGCGATATCGAAGTCGCGCAGGAAAGCCGTGTCTCCTCGGATCGGAACGGGCGCTCGGCATTGGAGCCCGTTGGCAGCGCCGCCAGCAGCGCCTCGGCGGCGAGGGGCATCGCCGACCACCGCGACATCGATCATGGGGAGCGGACCGGTCCTACCGGGCGGGGCCCCTAAATCACCATCAGCCCCCGCCTGCGGATGTGTGGGTCCGCTGGCGGTAAGCGGGAGGGTGGCGAGGTTTGGGACTCCCTCGCCCCCTCCGCTTTTTGAGCGTGACCCGAAGAGCCGCAGGCGCTACGACCCCTGCTTCGTTTCCGCCTGATCTTTATTATCCACTGGCAAGTCGAACTTCTCACCATTGCGCCTCGCGGTCATCGTCCCCTTGAAGATGCCGGGTGCGACGCCGATGGCTTCGGAGGCGGCATCGACAAAAGCCGTCGCATCCTTCGTCGCATCAAACGTGAAGCAGAGTATGTCGTGGTCGATGACCTTCTCTGCGAGCGGCATAGCAGGTTCCTCCGTCTCCGCGAGAGCGTGCGCCGTCATGCGGTCTTCAAAGGTGCCGCCGTGGGCCGTTCCGACCTCTTTGACCTTTGCCGTATTCACCTTGTTGACGAGGACCGTGAGTTCGATCTTGTCCATGGTGCCTCCGGGTGCTTGGCTGTAGGGGCTGATCGGCCACCGTAACACCTAAGGTGAACATGAAAAACCCCTCCGAAGAGGGCTGGTTCAGCACCTCGTCTTAGTCCGGGTTTGAATTTCGGACTGTCCTTTTTGTCCATGTCGGCGAGGG
>JADGPI010000259.1 GCA_017882525.1 Thermoleophilia bacterium | reverse complement strand
GCGTGACACGCGTCAGACATTTGCCGCAAGATCCCGCTCCGCCACACGGAGAAGTGAGAAACAGCTCCGCTCGGGAGGCCGCTCGCAGCAAGGTCTCCCCCGCCGGCACGTCTGCAACCTTGACGTTGCCCGGCTGGAAGATCACGGTGTAGCTCTCGACCTGTCGGATATCCCTCGTTATCTCGATCACCCGTGACTCGCTGGCGCTTGTGAAGTCCCTCCCAAATCGGTCATGGTAGCAAATCCTCGCTCACGAGAAGCTCCCGCGCGCTAGCGCGTGCAGCCTCCATCACGTCTTTAAGGGGCAGGCCGCTGTGCCTCGCAGCCACCACCGCGTCCTCATATTCGGGCGCAAGGCTCGTGATCGCCTCTCCAAACCGACCCCACTTCACGCGAACGGGACTACCCGAAACGGCGACAGAGACGTCACCTCTCTCGGCCACTCGCCGAGACCATTCAGCGCGGCGCACGCCAAGAGTCCCGGTCTCGTGGAAGAGCAGGTTAGCCAGTTCCTCCTCTTTCCGCGGTTTGCAGAGGAGGCTCACCAGCATGCCAGGACGGTCCTTCTTCATGTGGACCCCGGTGACCCACACGTCCAGGGCGCCGGCCGCGCGCAACACGCCGCACGCGTGCCCAACGATCTCCGGCGATACGTCATCGATGTTGCACTCGAGCTGTACCACCTGGTCGCGAGTTCCCAAAGGAGCCGGCCCCTCGCTGTCGCGGCCGCTGTGAGCGCCCCTCACCCCCAGAAGCACCCGCAGGACATTGGGGCCTCCCTCCAACATCATAGTGCCGCCTCCGTAGCCTACCGCCTCGACCGTCATCACCGGCATCGCGCTGGGCTGAGCGTTCAGCTCCCTCAGAAGCAGCGCGCCAGTAGGCGTCGTCAGCTCGCGGAGCTCCGGTCCCCCCACCGTAGGGTAGCCCCGCAGGAGTTCCGCGGTGGCCGGGGCAGGAACCCCGACTCTGCCGTGGGCGATCTCCACCGTGCCGCCGCCTACCTGGATCGGGCCGACAAATACGGAGTCCACGCCGAGCGCCTCCACCAGCGTGAACGTCCCGACGACGTCCACCAGGGTATCCACCGCCCCGACCTCGTGGAAATGAACCTCCTCGATCGTACTGCCGTGAATGCCCGCTTCCACCTCAGCCAGCCGCCGAAGCGCTTTTCGCGAACGCTCACGGACACCCGCCGAGAGCTCACTCCCTTCGAGCATTCCCTCCATGTGGGACAGGTGCCTTAGCGGAGCGTCAGCTGTGGGCTCCACCTTCACTCGCACGCACGAGATTCCCCGTTCCACCGCCCGAACAATCTCGACGACGCTCGGATCCAGGCCGATGCAGGCGAGGCTGTCACGCAGCCGCAACTCTAGACGCTTGTTCTCATCATCCATGTGGAGCAGCGCGCCGAGCATCATGTCGCCGGAGACGCCCGACCACGGATCGATGAACAAAACCCGTTGGCTCGCGGGCTCTTGGCGCGTCATCCGATCTTCCCTCCACTCGATTGGGCCGTAAGGACATTCTGTTGCATTCTCGCATGCCACCCCATACACTGCAGAACGTACGGCGCAATCTGGCCCTCTGTGGGCGGGCGATAAGCAGCATTCGCGCCACGCCGATGGGGTTCCCCGACATCCGGTGCCGAGACAGTGACACAGAGGCGACTTGCCGACTATATTGGCCTCACCGTCCGCCGACTACGCGCGGATCGGGATTTTACGCTGCAGGCACTGGCCGATGAATCCGGAGTTTCCAAGAGCTACCTTGGGGACATCGAAAAGGGGCGCAAGAACCCCACGACCGATGTGATCGAAGCCATAGCAGAGGCTTTGGGCGTCCCGGCTCGCGAACTTCTCTACCACGCCGCCCTCGACGAAGAGGACCCATTCCTCCAGCCCGAGCAGATGAGCCTCGAGGACGTGGCCGAGGAAGACGCGGAAACCCGCGAGCTTGCCCATCTGGCCAGGAGACTCAGGCGCACCGACCGACGGTTCCTTCTCGAGCTCGCCCGGCGACTCTCCCGCTAGAGACCATCCCGACCGAGCCGAGCGGACCGCCTTCTAAGCCCAGCCAAGCTCCTGCAAGCGCTCGTCGGAGATGCCGTAGTAGTGGGCTATCTCGTGGATCACTGTGCGCCGCACTTGATCCTTGATACGGTCGGCATCGTTCCCGGCCACGCTCTCGATCGGCCCCTTGTAGATGGAGATGCGGTCCGGCAAGGCCATGTAGTAGAGCCCCCGTTCCGTCTGCGGCACGCCATGATACAGCCCCAGCAGCCCATACCGGGCGCCGGACGGCAAGCCTACGTCCAGAAGCTCCTCTGGACCCGGCCATTCCTCCACAACCACCTCGACATTCTCGAGGCGTTCGAGGAATTCGGCCGGCAAAGAATCCACGGCCTCCGCCACCAAGCTTTCGAACGCCTCAAGCTCCACAGCTGAGCATCCCTTTCTCTTCCATCAGACGCAAAAGGACCTTCACAGCCCTGGCGCGGTGTGAGGCTGCGTCTTTCTCTCCCGGGGACACCTCGCTGAGGGTCTTGTCCCAACCCGCGGGTCGAAAGACCGGGTCGTAGCCGAACCCCTCCGCGCCTCTTGGCACCGGCTCGATCGTCCCCTCAAGGCTGCCTTCCGCCTCCAAGAGCTCCCCGCTCGAGCCAGAACAATTCTTGCGAGGCAGCACCAGCGCTAGATGGCATACGAAGCGGGCCGTGCGTTCTGAGCTCCCGGCCATCTTCGCCAGCAGCCTCTCCACGTTCTCGGCATCGGTGGCCTCTTCTCCCGCAAAACGGGCAGAACGGATCCCGGGCGAGCCCCCCAAGCAATCGACTTCGAGGCCAGAGTCATCCGCGAGGACCGCCAGCGTGCCCCCGAGAGTTGCAAAGACGCTCAGGGCTTTGAGCCGCGCATTCTCCGCGAAAGTCGTGCCCGTCTCTTCCGCTACCGATGCGCCTTCGGGCATTACGTGCACGTGGAACGAAGCCCCGAGCAGACGGTCGAATTCCCGGGCCTTGCCAGGGTTACCGGTGGCGATCACAACCGGCAGCGGTGCCGCATCGCATTCCATACTCACCGTCTCTTCCG
>JADGPI010000043.1 GCA_017882525.1 Thermoleophilia bacterium | reverse complement strand
TCGACCAACAGGCTGTAGTGGCCGGCCGAGTGCCCGGGAGTCTCGATCACCCGCACTCCGTCCACTATCTCCTGGTTGCCCGTGAGTAGCTCGAACCTGGGCCGGAAGCCACCGCCGGCTGGCGGCTCTGCGTCGGGCTTTCCGCCAACTGGGATCCGCCCGATCTGCGGGGCGAAGCTCAAGTCGGAGTAGCCGAGAGCTTCAAAGCTCTGAGGATGCTCGGCAGCCTCGTATTCCAGCCGGTGGCAGAAGAAGGCGGCGTTGGGCATCGATCTGTTGGCACCGCAATGGTCGAAATGGAAGTGTGAGTTGACCACGCGAGTGACGTCATCCACCTGGCATCCGGCCAGGGCGAGCTGATGGGGGATGGTCTGCTCTAGAGTCTGCTCAGGCTTTTCAAAAGGGAGGACTCTCTGAGTGTGCTCGAGACCGAACCCCGTATCGAACAAGATCTTGCCCTCTGGATGATCTATGAGCACCGAATAGCACGGGACCCGCACCGGTCCACCGGGGCCACGGTTCCAGAAGATGTGGAACCCGTCCATCTCCAAGGTCCCTCCATCCAGCAAGAACACCTTTGCCGCCTTCATCCCAGCACCTCCCGCTGTGGAGCATCCACGTGGCCGCTTCTGTGGCCGGCCAACTCCTCGATCATGAGCCAGAGTGACTGAACAAGGACGTTCAGGAGGCACAATCATTGCTGATTTGGTCCGGGAGGGCAAGGCAACCGGGGCGTCTCGGCCAAGGTCAATATTCGTCGTCGGCAACGGCGCGCAGCGGGAAACGATCGCGCCGGTGCTTGAAACCGGACCGCCTGCTGGGACCCACCAGCCACCTGGCGGGACAGGATCCAGCGACGCCGAGACCGGACTAGCTGAGTTTGCACCGATGTGGTCTGCTTGGCGTGCCATTAAGCATCCCCGGTCAGAAGGGCCGGGGAAGTCCACTTCCTAAGGGGGGCATATGCCGGACAAAGACAAGAAAGCCTCGACCGATTCCGATCTCCTCGCCGGTAAGCCGGTCAGCCGGCGGGAATTCTTGAAGATCGCCGGCATCGCCGGGGCGACTATCGGCGTAGGCGCCGGCCTGGGCGGCCTGGTGGCGGCCTGCGGCGGCACCACCACGACCACTGCCGGCCCGGCCACCACCACCGGCCCAGCTACAACTGCCGGCACCGGAACCACCTCGGGCGCCACCACCACGGTCTCCGCCACAGCCGAGACCGGCGCCGAGATCAAGTGCGGCTATGTGCTCCCGGTGACCGGAAGCATGGCTGCGTTCGGCGCGGCAGCCTCCTGGGAAATCGATTACTTCAACAAGAACGTCTGGAAAGACGGCATGGTCCTGGGCGACGGCAAGAAGCACAAGATCACGACGATCCTCCAGGATATGCAATCGGACTCCAACCGTGCTGCGCAAGTGGCCGGGGACCTGATCACCAACTCCGGAGTCACGTTGATCGGCGCCAGCGCCAGTGCTGCCAACGTCGTGCCGGTGCGGGATCAAGCTGAGGCTTTGGGGTGTCCTTGCGTCACCTACGACTGCCCGGGGGACGCCTGGGTCGCCAATGAGCCGAAGGGCGGCTTCAAGTGGTGCTGGCATACATGGTTCGTCTTCAAAGATGTGGCCGCTAACTTCTTTGCCATGTGGGCGCAATTGCCCACCAACAAGAAGATCGGGGGCCTGTACCCCAATGACGCGGACGGCATCGCCTTCGCAACCGGTCTGCCTCCCGCATTCAAGGCGAACGGCTATACCTACTACGATCCCGGGCGCTACTCGGACAACGCCGAGGACTACACCGCCATCATCTCAGCCTTCAGCAAGAACGGAGTGGAGATCATCGACGGAGTGCCGACCCCGCCGGACTTCTCCAACTTCTGGAAGCAAGCGGTTCAGCAGGGCTTGAAGCCCAAGATCTCGACCCAGTCGAAGGCCCTGCTCTTTCCCGAGGGGGTAAACGCTCTGGGCGACCTGGGTGCAGGTCAGTCGGTCGAGACCTGGTTCCATCCCAGCTTCCCCTATACGAGCAAGGTGACCGGGCTCACCTCCCAGCAAGTCGCCGACCAGTTTTCGGCCGACAATAACGAGCAGTGGACGCAGCCGGTGTGCTTCTTCGGTCAGTTCGAGGTGTGGACGGACATCCTCCAGCGGGCGACGGACCCCACCGACAAGAACTCGATCATCGAGTCCACGAAGCAGACCAAGCTGATGACTATCGGCGGACTCGTGGACTGGACCCAGAACCCCGAACCGTACACGGGTTGGTACAACTTCTCCCGCAAGCCGATCACCTGCGGCCAGTGGGTGAAGGGCACGGGCAAATACAAGTACGACCTGCAGATAGTAGCGAGCGCCACCGATCCTGATATAAAGACGACGGCCAAGCCTATCGAAATACCTTACGCGTAGTAGCTCGAGCCCACCACTACCAGGCAGGCAGCGCAGTATCCCTCATGGACTGTAGGTAGTGCAGTCCGTCCCGTCGCGACCTCTCGTCTAGCCGGGGCGAGCAGGATCGGGGAATTCCCCCTCACCCCGATCCTGCTCGCCCCGGCCTCTTCCTCCGTCCCCCGTGGCCAAGCAAGTCGAGGCCTTGACCACCGCCGGCCTTTGGCGTACGCTTTGACGTACGGATAAGGAGGTAGTCATCGTGACAGCTATTAGCGCAACCGAGGCTCGTAAGCGGCTCTACAAGCTTCTGGACGAGGTATCAGGTTCGCACGAGCCCATTGAGATCACGGGGCCGCGCAACAGCGCCGTGCTCGTTTCAGAGGACGACTGGCGCGCCGTCCAGGAGACGCTCCACCTGGTGTCGATCCCCGGCATGCGCGAGTCCATTCTCGAGGGCATGGCCACACCGGTTGACGAGCTGGAAGACCAGCTGGACTGGTGAGCTGGCGGGTCCTCTACACAAGGCAGGCCCAGAAGGACGCGAAGCGCCTGGCTGCGGCCGGCCTGAAGGAGAAGGCTCAAGGGCTAGTTCGCCTTCTCGAAGAGGACCCTTTCCAGTCTCCGCCCCCATACGAGAAGCTGGTGGGAGATCTGAGCGGCGCCTTCTCCCGGCGCCTCAACATCCAGCACCGGCTGGTGTACCAGGTGCTCGAGGAGGAGCACATCGTCAAGGTGCTGAGGATGTGGACGCATTATGGGTAGCCAAGAGGCTGGCTTCCATTCGGCACGCTGGTAGTTATGCTCAGGGTTGGTCACCCGACGTTCGGCCACTATAGGACTTGCCATAGACATAATAGATAGTAGACTATCAGCGGGAACGACAAGCCTGGAGGTGAAAAGACTCGATGAACACCATCGCCATCGACCATGAGACGTGCAACGGATGCAAGATCTGCTACAAGGCCTGCTTCGTAGACGTCTTTCGTTGGGATTCCGAGAAGAAGCGGCCCATCGTGGCCTATCCCGAGGACTGTGTTCAGTGCAACGTTTGCGAGCTGAACTGCCCCAAGGACTGCATCCAAGTGATAGTCGACTGGGACAAGCCGTTCCCTCCGGTCGTCGAGCCCAGCTTCCCCTACCAGGTCTGACGAGGAGCGCGCCATGACTGCACTACAGAACGTGGGCCGGGTGCTCTCCGCGGATATCCTCATCATAGGTGGGGGCATCGCGGGCATCTCGGCGGCCATCGCGGCCAAGGAAGCCACCCCAGACGCGACCGTGCTGGTGGTGGAGAAGGCCACCAGCGGCTGGGCGGGCCAGGCCAACAAAGGCGCTGGAGTCTTCTCTTACATGGCCGAAGAGGACAGCGTGGACGAGTTCATCAAGTACCACGTGGAGAACATCGGCATGTACCTGGAGGATCAGGAACTCCTCCGCCAGTACGCCGAAGAGAGCTACGCCACCGTGGAGAAGTTCGACCAGTGGACCGGCGGCAAGATGTGCCGGGACTCGAGCGGCGACTTCACGCACGAACGGTTCTACCCCTGGACCCCATGGAGTCTGACCGCTGCCGAGCTGGACATGCTGCACCCCGTCCATCGCCGCGCGAAAAAGCTGGGGGTCCAGTTCCTCGACAAGACCGCCGTGGTCGACCTGCTCACCGACGGGGGCCGCGTAGTCGGGGCCGTGGGCTTCAGCGTGCTGAACGGCGTCTATTACATCTTCAAGGCCAAAGCCACCGTCATCGCCACGGCCGGTCAGTCCTATCGCCTGCTGGGCATGTGGAGCTGCCAGCGGGGTGACGGCCAAGCCATGGCCTACCGGGCCGGAGCCGAGATGCGCAACGCCGAGTTCGGCCCCATGCTCCAGCTTGCCGGCACGCGCTCCAAGGAGGCGATCCTGGCCGCGGAGACAGCCCTGTACAACGCAAAGGGCGAATTCTTGTCCCCTTCCTTCCGCAGCGAGCGAGACTCCGATTCGGGCGTCATGACCGGGGTGGTCTGGTATCAGCAGATGCGTGCCGGCAACGGACCCCTGTATACCAACAACGCTCAGAACTGGCTGCTGCACAACACCGTCAAGCACGTGGGCACCACCGAAGTGTGGAACCGCCCCTACGCCACCAAATTCTGGACGACGCTGCTGGCGAAAGCCCAGGTGGCCGACGGTTATCTTCCCATCCAGGAAGTGATCCCGGTGCAGATGGTGGAGCACGCGCCCATCAAGACCGACCATTCCCATGCCACCACCCTCCCCGGGCTGTTCGCCGTGGGTGCCTCGGCGTACACGGGCTCGTCGATGATCGGGGCGGTGTGCCCGCCCCATCGCCAGCGAGGCAGCGGCCTGTTCAACGCTGTTTGGAGCGGCATCCGGGGCGCCAAATCAGCCGCGGCCTACGCGAGCCACGCTGCGACCGCTGAGCCGGACGCCGCGCAGGCCGAGGCCCTCAAGCGGCAGATCTTCGCTCCGCTGGGACGGGCTACGGGCATCCATCCCCTGCAGCTGGTAAGCGAAGTCCAAGCGGCTTTCCAGCCCCTAGGCTACAGCACTTGCAAGACCAAGGAACGGATGGAAGAGGCTCTGGGCCGCATCAAGGACATCGAGAGCAAGCTACCAAGCTTGGCCGCCTCGGATACACACCATCTTGCCGCCTGCAACGAGGTGCGGAGCATGTGCCACAGCGCCGAGACCTTCTACCGCTCGTCGCTGGCGCGCACTGAGAGCCGGGGCTGGCACTATCGGGAGGATTATCCCGAGCGGGACGACAGCAACTGGCTCAAATGGATCAGCCTCAAGGACGTGAAAGGTGAGATGACGGTTTCGACCGAGGACGTCCCCATCCACCGCTACCCGTACAAGCCTTGAGCAGCCTCCGACCGCAAGGGAGAACCCGATGAGCGACCAACCAAGAGGCCTGACCGCGGAGGAGAAGGCGAAGCCCTACTCCAAGTACTATCGCTTGGACCTATCGGTGCCCGACCCGGAGTTGATGGAGCTACTACAACCGGACAGGCCCCTCGATCCCGGCCAGGCGCTCATGCCCGAGAACCTGAACGACCTGCTTAACCCAGGATACTTGGAAGGGGAGACCGGATGGTGCGTGCTGCCTAATGGCGCCGGCTACGTGGCCGTCAACAACAAGATGCCGGGCGTGACAGCCGACATGGTCGACTGGTGGTTATGGTGGCACAGTCTGGAGGACTTACGTTACAAGATCTGGTGGCCCAAGGCGCACGTGGGCATTTCGGTGCCCGACCCCAAGCAGCGCGCCTGGGTGGCCGACCCCGACCCCGACATCCCCGACGTTGCCCGCTGGCAGGGCATCACCCACAATCCGCTTGAGGACGTGGGGATGGGCGTGGAGAGCATCTTCATCTACTTCATGACCCCGGAGCAGTTCGGTTTCGACATGAGCCGGTTCGTGGCGCCCAATGTGGCCACGGCCGTGTGTGCCAATGGGGCCAGCGGGCCGGTGGGCGCGTCGCCCTTCCAGCCTAAAGCACCGGCCATGATGTCCCATTTCATCCGGGATATCCCGGGCGGTATCGAATTCCGCACCCGCTTTTGGATGGGGTATCAGATCGTGGAGAAACGACCGACATGCATCCTACCGCCGGGAGCAAAGGTGCCGTGGCAGGCACCGTTCGGATTGGCGCGCCACAACGTGGAGGAATACTCCAACCTACGCGTGCTATTGCCCATGATCTACGAAGAACAGAGGAACAAGGGCCCTCTGGGCTAGTCCTCCCCGTCCG
>JADGPI010000258.1 GCA_017882525.1 Thermoleophilia bacterium | reverse complement strand
GGCCGGGGCACACGCCCCGCCGGCCGTCTCTGTCTAGCTCACGTACGCCGCGCGGCGGTCGTCTGTCGCGCCCTCATGTGCCGCGGTCCCCCAGGCCTCGTCCGACATTTCGCCCGGTAAACCATCCAGCGCGCCCGGAGTAGCGCCGTGTGTCACCACGCCATCGCGCATATGGATCACGCGGTCGCAAGCCTCGGCGACATCCGGGTCGTGGGTCACCAGGATGAAGGTGGTCCCGGTGGTGAGGTTGATCTCACGCATCATGTCGATCACTTCTGCTGAACTCGCGCTGTCCAAGTTCCCTGTGGGTTCGTCGCCCATGATGACCAGCGGTTTCTTTACCAACGCCCTGGCGATCGCGACCCGTTGCTGCTGCCCGCCGGACAGTTCGGTCGGCCGGTGGTCGGCCCTCTCGGCCAGGCCCACGTTCGCCAGCGCTTCCTTTGCCGCCTTCTGAGCTTCGCGGCGCGACCTGCCCGCGTACTGCGCTGCTATTGCCACGTTCTCGATGGCCGTCATGCTGGATACCAGGTTGAACCCCTGGAAGATGAAGCCGATCTCTTCGCGCAGCACCTTGGTGGTAGCCCGCGCTCCCAGATTGTCAATCCGGCGGCCGCTCAGCCAGATCTCGCCGGAGTCCGCGCTGTCCAGGCAACCCATCATGTGGAGCATGGTCGACTTCCCACAGCCCGACGGCCCCATGATGGCCACCATCTCGCCCGCACCCACTTCCACAGAAGCCCCGCGCAGCGCATCCACGTAGTTCTCTTTGCCCAATTGGTACCGCTTGGCTAGGTCCCGTGCGCTCACGATAGCTTTCATCGCGCTTCCCCTTTCAAGATCTTGTGCTGTCTGTGCAATGGTCATGTCGATCACTCTCTTTCGAGGCTCACTCGTACCGGAGAGCCACGACCGGTTTGAGGCGGGCGGCGTGCAGCGAGGGGTAGAACCCACTTCCAACACCGAGCACTATCGCGAAGACCAAGGACCCGATGGCCAATCTGGGGGTGACGAGGAAGAGCACCGTGCCGCCGCCGGCCATGGCCGCGTTGACACCGACAGTGGCCAGCCAGCCCAGCACCAGTCCGGTCGCGCCGCCCAGGAACCCGATGATCGCCGACTCCATCAGGAACTGCCCGACGATCTGCCGGTGGGAGGCGCCGATCGCTTTGCGGATGCCGATCTCACGAGTGCGCTCGTACACCGACATCGTCATGGTGTTGACCACCGAGAGACCGCCGACCAGCAGGGAGATGAGGGCCACCCCGAAGATGATGCTGTTGAAGATCTTGGTAGCGTTCCTGAATTGGTCAATAACCGCCTTGGGACCGGTCGCCTTGACGCCTTGCACGGTGTCCTGGATGGTCGAAGCCAGCCCGTTGGGCTCGATCCCGGCCTTGGGATAAGCCGTGATGCCGGTGGCCAGCTGGTCGGGGATGACTTGTTGCTGGACTAGCTTGGGAAGTTGCGCGTAGAACATGTTCTGGGCGTCTTCGAAGCTCACAACCGCCGTATTGTCGGGAGCCGTGAGGGTCTTGTTGTATATTCCGATGACCTGGAACACTTTGCCGCGCAACACAACGGTCTTGCCCACTTCAGCCTTGAGGGACTTGGCCATGTCGGAGCCCACGACTACCTTGCCCCGATCGGTGGCTGCAATGTCGCGACCTTTCGCCATGGTGAGCTTAAAGCTCTCGTAGCCCTTAGAGCGCCCGTCGTCACCGATGATCGACTGCGGAACACCCAAGGTCATGCCCGCGTCCGTCTTCGCCATCATGTAGATGCTGGCAGAGGCGCGAGCCACGCCGTCGACGTTCTCGATGTCTTTCACCCGGGCGACCGAGATCGGGACCGCGCTGGCCATGGTTGGGCTGACGGAGGCATCGGAGATGACCACCTTGTCACTGTAATAGCGGACCCCACCGTCCACCAGCAGGTTGATCTTCTCGGCCATGCTGCCCATGACCACCAGCGCGAGCACGCCGATGGTTATGCCGAAGATCGTGAGGAAAGCCCGGAGCTTTCTGCGGAAGATGTTTCGAAGGATTCGCATGATTTTCCCTCCTACTCGCGCTTATGTGCTGTGGTCAGTCTCGCGCTTCTGGCGCCGCCGCGAATCGGGCGGGGGGGGGTTTGCGAGTGGCTCGCTGGCGAGTCTTCGGCCTGGCCATTTGGAGAGGCCTCGAAAAGATGGCGCCCCGGCCGGGGGGTGGGCCGGGGCGCCGAGGGGAGGGCGGTGGATTATCGCTTGAGCCGGCCGCGACGGAGTCGCGCCGACGGCGGCGTAGGGACGAGAGGCGCTACGCGAGAGCTAGGCTACCTGCTGCAGCTGAGGCTCGACCATCTGGCCGGCGGAAAGGACCTCATCGTCTTGCCGGGTTTCTGTCCCTAGACGCCAAACGGACGGACTGAGCGAGCCCACCGCGATGACGATCACCATGAGTACCCCTGCGCCCATCAGGACCGCGGTGGCGCTTATCTGGATGAGGGCTCCTGCGACCGTGCTGGACACGGGGGCCAAGCCGACCACCGCGAACATCAGCAGGCTCATGGTCCGGCCGAGCATCCTCTCCGGGGTCCGCCTCTGCAGCCAGGTGATGAACTGGATGACCACGTATCCCTGCGCCATTCCCATGGCAGCCGCGACGATCGCCGCCGGGGTGATCGCGGGCATCACCCCGAGAAGCACCAGACTCACACCCATGAAGGCTGTCAATCCGAGCATGAGAGCGGGAAATCTGCGCTCCGGTGGCCGGCAGGTCGATCCGGCCAGAAGGACCCCGGCCAGAGAGCCGGCGCCGTAGGTTGACAGAATGATGCCAAAAGCGGCTGCCCCGCCTGAATATCGCGTGTGAGCCAACACCGGGATGCCCACGGAGAACGGGCCGGTGATCAGGAAGTTGGCAGCCGCGATCAGCAGGAAGTAGTAGCGAAGGACATGGTCTTTCCACATGGCCGACAGACCCTCGCCGATCGACGAGAGAACCGACTGCGCCTTCGCGGCTCCTGCGATCGCGTCCCCGCGGCTCAGGCGCATGAGCGAGAGGGCGACGACTGAGGCCAGGAAGCTTGCGGCGTCGAGCGCGAAGGCGATGCCGATGCCCCGCACGTCGTGGAACGCGGCCGCGCCGCTGCCCCCGTCGAGCACGGCTATGAGCGTGCCGGCCAAGGCCGGGCCGACAAACATGGACAGCTGCGCGGTGCCCTGGATGATGGCGTTGCCGGTCTGCAGATGATCGTTTCCGACGAGTCTCGGTACCATCGCCGATTGCGCCGGGAAGAAGAATGCGTCGGCCAGTCCGAATAGCAGTGCGAAGGCGTACAGCATCCAGAGCTCGACGACTCCTGTGAGAGTCAATGTGGCGAGGGTGGCCACGAGAGCCAGCCTGCCCAGGTTCGAGCCGAGCATCAGGACCCGCGGTGAGAACCGGTCGGTCAGAGCGCCGCCCAGCAGCATGAAAAGCGCTCGAGGAATGGCCGCCAGAGCCAGCACCGTCCCCATGGCAAAGGCGTTGCCGGTGAGTTGGAGAACGAGCCAAGGCAGAGCGATCAGGTAGAACTGGTCCCCGAGTAGGGAGATCCCTTCCCCGGTCCAGAGCAACCGGAAATCGCGGTTCTTGAAGATGTCGCGCGCGGCGCTGCCGGTGATGCCGGCGCTGCGCGGGGCCGTGCGGGCGGCCGCCGGCTCTTGTGCCACCGTTCCTTGCCTCTTGGATGTCGCGTTCATCGTCTCCCTCTCCCACCCTCGCTCCACCGCCCGCCCGGCGGCTTCATGTGCCTGTCACCATTCTGGCTGCGGACACGAGGCGGCAAATCGGCCAACGAGCGAGATATCGGGCTGGGCAGGAGAGGGGTTCGGCACCTGGTCAGGTGGCCACCAACCCGTGATGCCGCCCCGTGGTCAGGTTCACGACCGGCCCAGACCGGAGCTCGGTCCTTGGGGGCGATGTGTGATACAAAGATGGCGCAAATCGACCATATGAGACCCGGAGCGGAGGGGGAGGAACCGATGGCCGGCGGGCCCGTGCGCGTCATGATCGTGGATGACCACGCCGTCGTGCGCAGCGGCCTCTCAGCTTTTCTTATGGCCTACGACGACCTGGAATTCGTCGGCGAGGCCGGCGGTGGCGCCGAGGCCGTCGCAAGATGCCAAGAGTACGGACCGGACGTGATCCTGATGGACCTGATGATGCCCGAGGTCGACGGTGCTCAGGCCACGAAGCTTATCCGCGAAGCCTGTCCCGACGTCCAGGTGATAGCACTCACTAGTTACAAAGAGGAAGAGCTGGTTCAGGCTGCCCTTAAAGCCGGCGCCATCAGCTACCTGCTCAAGAACGTCTCCGCTGAAGAGCTGGCGCAGGCCATCCGCGCCGCCCATGCTGGGAGCTCCACCCTGGCCCCAGAGGCGGCCAAGGTGCTCATCAAAGCCGCCACTCAACTTCCGGCGCCAGACGAAGGCCTCACCAACCGCGAACTCGAGATCCTGAAGCTGATGGTGGAAGGGCTCAGCAACCCGGACATCGCCAAGAAGCTTTTCGTGAGCCGATCCACGGTCAAGTTCCACGTGAGCAACGTCCTCATGAAGCTGGGCGCTTCCAGCCGCACCGAAGCTGTCTCCATCGCCATCCACAGGAAATTAGTGGAATGAACCGGGCCGGACGCACGAGGATCATCCTTGTCACTCTTCTGGCCGCGGGGATCATCCTGGCGGGGCTCGCCGCGATCCTGGCGGGATGCGGCGGCGGCGCGGCACCGGATAAGATCACCCTCCAGCTCAACTGGTACCACGAGGCGGAGTTCGTCGGTTATTACGTAGCAGAGGCAAAGGGCCTCTACGATGCTCAAAAGCTCGACGTCGCCATCCTCGAGGGAGGTCCGGCACAACCGGCAAGAGACCAGGTGTTGAACGGAGCCGCCACCTTCGCCATCACGTCCTTCGCCGAGCAGAAGGACATCGTCACCACCAAGAAGCCCGCGGTGGCGGTCATGGCCGTGTTCCAGATCCCGCCTCTGGTGATCTTCTCGCTTACGGATTCCGCGATCAAAGATCCCACGGACCTGGTGGGTAAAAAGGTGGGGGTCACCACCGACTACTGGAAGAAAGTCCTGGAGGACACTCTTTCCGCGGCCGGGGGCGATCCGGCCAAGGTGACCGAGGTCAAAGTGACCACCAACGATATGCCCATGCTCTTCGACCATCGGGTGGATGCGTGGCTCGGCTACGCGCAGGATGAGCCGATCCGTGCTGAGACGGCCGGCTACCCGGTGACGAATATCTTCCCCGCCGATTATGGGATAGGTGGGTACGAAGGCCTTGTCATCGCGAACACGGCGACGGTGAAAGACAGGCCAGACGTCGTGAAGCGGTTCGTCGCAGCAAGCCAGGAGGGCTGGCGGTATGCGTTGGAGCACCCGGACGAGGCGGCCGCCATCCTTGACAAGCTCGCGCCCACGAACGGGCTGGCGTTTCAAAAGTTGGCGGTACGCGCGGTCGCGCCTCTCGTCGACACCCCGCAAGCTCCGTTGGGATGGATCGACTCCGCCCGCTGGCAGCAGCTGATGGGGAGCTCGTACGATCCGGCCAATCCCGGCTTCACCATGCAGTTCAGCCCTACCAGTCCCTAGGGTGATGGTCCTCCAGCAGTCTTCTCGCTTGGACTGATCGCGGGACTCGGTTGACGATGCGCTTCACCGTCCCCCATGTCAGAACGATCAAGAGCAGATCGCTCCTCTATTTTGTCCTCATAGTGGTTGTGACGGCCGCCGTCATCAGTACCGTCACCATGGTGCTCGGCACGCGCGATGCTCGCGGCCGCGTGGTCGGTCAGCTCAAGTCGGTGATCACGCTCAAAGAGCAGGAGATCACCTCCTGGACGAACGGTCTGGAGCTCAACCTAGACATAGTGCTTTCCGAGGAAAACGTGCAACAGGACCTGCACATCCTGACCCAAGACCCGCCATCCAGCGACACCTACAGAAACGCATATTCTCGGGTCCAGCAGCGCTTCATCTGGGCCGCCAACCGAATGGGCCTCTTCCAGGAAGTCTTCTTCATGGACGCGAAAGGAGCGGTGCTGCTTTCCACGGCGACCGGCCACGAGGGCGAGAGGCTCGGGATAAACGACTACTTCGTCCAAGGCACGAGAGGCCCGTTCATCCAACAGCCTTCGTACTCACTCTCCCTGGGCGCGATGACGATCGTGGCCAGCACCCCGGTCACCGTCCAAGGGGAGACTTTCGGTGTGATCGCGGGCAGGGCGAGTCTGGCCAGCCTCAACCAGATAATGATCGAGAGGGCGGGGCTGGGCCAGACCGGCGAGACCTACTTGGTCGGCTCCAATCACCGGCTTCTCACTGAACTTCGGACCCCCGGCTATCCGATCCCGGAGACCTACGTGCGCACAGCGGGCGCCGATGCCGCCATCCAGAACGCGAGGGCCGGTTCGGTCACTTACAAGGGCTACGCGGGACACGGGGTCATCGGCGTGTATGACTGGATCCCGAAACTGAAGATCGCTCTCATCGCGGAACAGGGCGAGGGCGAGGCCTTGCATAGTACGCGGGTGGCTCTGGCCACCATGGGAGGCGTGGCTTTGCTGGCCGCGGCGCTCGCTATCCTAGCGGGAATAATCCTCACCAGGAGCATCATCCGCCCCCTCGCCGAGCTGGGGACGACGGCCGGCCGGATAACCGAAGGCGACCTGGAAGTGACTGCCAAGGTGCTGCGCGACGACGAGATCGGGACGCTGGCTCGGGCCTTCAACCGTATGACGGCGCAACTTCGCGGCCTGGTAAAAAGCCTCGAGCGGCGCACGGATCACCTCCGGGCCATAAACGAAGCAGGCCGTCACATCAGTTCCATCCTCGAGCTCGATGAGCTACTTCCGTACGTGGCCCGCTCGCTTCTCGATACATTCGGCTACGACAGCGTGAGGATACTTCTCCTCGACGGCGCGAGCGGCCGCCTCCTCACCTGCGGCAAGCACGAGTGCGAGAAAACTGAGCAGATAGGCACCGGTGAACTGGAGATTCTTCCCGCCATGCGGTCGGTGGCCGAGACCGGAGAGCCGGCGCTGTGGGGCGCCTCGACCCCTCCGACCATTTCCCAAGCGGTCGAGTTGCAGCCGAGCGCGACCAGTGGACTTCCGCCCCAGCCGGCACCGGTCGTGGATGACGCCCGCTCCGAGATCGCCGTCCCGATCCGGGTGGGCGAAACCCTGGTCGGCGTCCTGGACATCGTCTCGGTCGGCATTCAAGCCCTCGATGAGCAAGACCTCTTTGTCGCACAGACCCTGGCAGACCAGCTCTCCGTCGCCATCGAGAACTCACGGCTCTACCATCAAGCGCACGAGTTGGCGGCAAGCCGCGAACGGCAGCGGCTCGCCCGCGATCTGCACGATGCGGTGAGCCAGACGCTTTTCTCGGTGAGCCTTATCGCCGAGGTGCTACCCCGCATCTACGAGCGCGACGCCGAGCAGGGAAAGGCCCGCCTGGAGGAGCTCCGACAGCTCACCCGCGGCGCCCTGGCTGAGATGCGAACCCTCTTGCTCGAGCTGCGCCCGGCGTCTCTGGCCGAAGCCAACTTGGCCGACCTGCTGAAGCAGCTCGCGGAGGCAGTCACAGGCAGGGCGCGCATTCCCGTGGATTTGCGGATCGAGGGAGCCGGCGAACTCCCCACCGACGTTCGCATAGCGCTGTATCGCATCTCGCAGGAGGCTCTGAACAACGTGGCCAAGCACTCGGGAGCGAAACGAGCCACTCTCAGCCTAGCCTTCGAGGGTCAGGGAATCCGCCTTCTCGTGCAAGACGATGGCACCGGCTTCGATCCTGCCACCGCCGGCGCAGGACAGCTTGGGCTGGGAATCATGAGGGAACGGGCGGAGTCTGTGGGAGCCAC
Source organism: Thermoleophilia bacterium (assembly GCA_017882525.1). Taxonomy (GTDB): domain Bacteria; phylum Actinomycetota; class Thermoleophilia; order RBG-16-64-13; family RBG-16-64-13; genus Chersky-299. The sequence continues at coordinate 1,756 of JADGPI010000258.1, read as the reverse complement.
CCTGAAGATCGATTCCAAGCCCGGGCAAGGCACGTCCGTCCACATCACCTGGTCGCCGCCAGCCGCGGTCTGATCCCAGGCGGCCCCGCCTAGGCGACCTCGGATGTCCCGCCGGCAGTCGTCCGGCGGCGGGTCCAGTTGCACCCGGCGGCCACTTTTCCCGCTCGACGCCCGCTCGTTGTCGAGACTGGTCACCCGACCAGGTCTCAAAACCCCCCACCTGCCGCTGGGTACCTCTCGGCTCCTCCGACATACTACGGAGCACAGATCGCGGCGCATTCCGTCGCGATATCCACGTGGGCTCGGAGGCAGTGGTGCGAATCCTCCTCGCAGACGACAACAGAGAGGTACGCTCAGCACTCCGTCTGCTCCTCGAAGAAGCGGACGGACGCCGGTTGGGCCGTCCTGACGCTTCCGACTGCGAGATAGCCGAGACTTCCGATGCGGCCGGGACGCTCGCCGAGCTGACCAGACAACCCGCGGACGTCGTGTTGCTCGATTGGGAGCTGCCCGGGCTTCCGCCCGGCGAGTTGTTGAGCAAGATCAAGCTACTCACGCCCGGCTGCGCGGTGATGGCCATGAGCGGACGGCCAGAGGCGCGGAAGCACTCGCTCGCGCTTGGCGCGGACGGGTTCGTCAGCAAGAACGAGCCGCCCGACAGACTACTCGAACTCCTGAACGTCGCTCGTTCGGGCCTCCCCGGTCACCTCGCGGACCTTGGGGACTAGATCATCCGAGGTAAACGGCCTCTTCAGGTAGTCGATCCCCGGCTTCACACGGCCAACTTCGCATCCGTCGCCTGCAGAGGGTACACGGAGCCATGAGTAAGCCGGCTTCGGCGGTAGAATGGGCGGGGCCGGTCGATGCACGGAGCTTCTGACCGTCGCCGGAGGAGGCCAAGATGATCCACAGATGCGCGCTCGAGCTGGGCGCTGCCCGCATATGGCGGGGCTTATGATCGACCGCCTGCGCAAGATGTGGCAGACTCCGGGAGGTCGCGGGTTCATCATGCTCGCGGTCATGTCCGCGGCGCTCGGCTTCGCCCTGAACGCGCACACGAACATCGTCACCAACTATTTCGAGCAGATCCTCCATCTCAGCGGGCCCCAATTCGGCTACATCACGGCCATTCGCGAGGTGGGCGGTTTCATCCTCATCTTCCTGAGCGCCGTGCTCTACCGTATCTCCCTGCAGAAAGTGACGGCGGGGGCACTCGTCATTCTGGCCGTCGGCTACGGGTTCTTCGGCGTCTCCACCAGCTTCTTGACGGTCATCCCGTGGGTGATCATCACCAGCTTGGGATTCCACACGGTCCTGCAGACTCAGTACTTCCTCGGCATGAGCCTCACGACCGAAGCGAAAAGTGGCAGCGTCCTCGGACGCATGGCGGCATACGGCCAGGCAGGGACGTTCGCGGCGTTGGTCATAGTCTTTCTCGTTTTCCATTTCCACTTGTTCTCGTTCAAAGCCACTTTCGTCCTCCTGGGGGTCGTGGCGTTCATCGGAGCGATCGCTATCTTCCGGTTCCCGCATCTGCACGAGGGAGCTGAGCGCAGGGTGGCTCCCAAGCGAGACCGCATCGTGTGGCGGCGCGCCTACCGTTACTACTACTTGCTGAACCTGCTCGACGGCGCACGACAGCAGGTCTTCTTCTCGTTCGGCCTGTGGGTGCTGGTCAATCGATACAACCTGACCGTCTCCGAGATCTCGCTCGTGCTCTTGGCGGTGACCTTCGCCAGCATGATGTCCTCTTCGT
>JADGPI010000257.1 GCA_017882525.1 Thermoleophilia bacterium | reverse complement strand
TCGGCCGTGAATTTGAAAAGGCATTCCCGCGCCAATCCTTGCTGCGTCTGGCGACACCTCCCCGTGAGACGCGATGACGGGGTCAATGAGATCGCCGGTGGCATTTCTGCGGCACGGACGAAGGCAGAGCAGACAGCCGTTGCCAGATACAAACAAGAACCGCATCGCCCGTTCCTTTCAAACCACTTTGATCCTTTGTCCTGCTCACCGACCGACGAGGCGATCCCGTAGGCAACGAAGCGACCCGCGATCACGAGAGTGCAGTGACCAAAAGGGCCACTGTCTCTTGTGCGTCAAACGCCGATAAACCCCAATCTGTAAACTTTCCCGCCGCCCGCCGGTGGCCGACCCCCGCGCTTCGCGGGCGCGACCCGCTGCGACTTGAAGAAGGTCGACGAGCCGACCTTTATCGCGGCCGCGGAGGCCGCCCACGCGCGTGCGAGCCAGCCCCGCAACAGCCGGCGCGCCAAACGCTGAGGCGGAGGACACCAACGCTCGATCTGATCATGACGTCCACCGGACCTTTCAGCCCAACGGCTTCTCGTCAGCTGCCGATGGGAATTTCGTGGCCGTGGCACCGACGTTTCTCACCCCGGCGCAAGCGCTGGAGCTGACCAGCATCGGAACGCTGTTCGCGTTCATCGTCGTCGCGGGTGGCGTCATTGGTCTACGAATACGTGAACCGAAACGACCGCGTCTGTTCAAGTGTACGGGTTACCCCGTGACGTCCCTGCTCACGATTGGCGCGTGGGTGGCTCTGATGTTGGGCCTGTCCCTTCCGACTGGTCGCGTTTCGTGGTCTGGTTGGCGCTGGGATTGCCGGTGTACCTGATCGGCAGGGGTCGGCAAGATGTTGAAGCGCCCAGAAGCGTTCGCTAGGCATCGCCGCAGGTCCGATTTTCCTACAGACAGCTCATCTCTGGCGACGTCGACGAACAGTTCGTCGTAAAGGTAAAGGCCGTCGCACCTTGAGGGCCCGCATAGCACCATGGCCCGAAGGTCTGAATAGCGGTTCGGGCGACCACAGCGACCAAGGTCAGATTGGACTTGTCATAGTAGTACCAGGTGCTGGTATCGACTCCCGCATGTAGCGCCACAAAATACGAATCACAGTCCTCAACGAGGGGTCGGGAGTAGTTCTTGTCTTGGTTGCACAGGGACGCAAGATCATTCATCTCTGGCCACGTTCGCAGGCAGGGACTTGTCGCCTGAGCGCAGTAGTCGTCAATTGTTTGCCCACACTGGATCCCGACCCCGCCCGTTCCCCCTCCGGTTCCACTGCCACCCGTTCCGCCGCCACCGGTTCCGCTTGCACCCGCTCCGCCTCCGCCCGGGCCACTTCCGACCGTTCGATCTTTTCCGTCGCCATGCGTGGCCTGGGCTCCACAACTGGCAGTCAGGCCGGCCAGCGAAAATACTGCGACCGAGAGACTGCCAACAACTCTTGATTGAATCCGCATCCCTCCATGGCAAGCAAGAGGTGCGCCTGACCTGGTCGCGTATATTGTAGTCGTTCGAAAGCGAATGAACGTCGTCCGTCGTCAGGGCCGACAATTTTGTCGCGCTCACGTCGGCAGGTGGGTCGGCCACGTCGGATCATCGGAAAGCCCGGGACGAGGTTTCGTGCCCTTACCGGTCCGGGGTCACTCGTTCCAGGCGGCTGTCGTCATCGATCGGACGGGAGGCCCCTCCCAACCGTGATTCGAGCGCCCGTTCGAGGTGGACGTGTTGCCGTTCAGAGACGTGGCCTTGGCAATCAAACTGGGGAAACGGGTCACGCCGCGAGGATGAGGCGAACGTACCAGGACCTGGCGCGGGCGGCGGAGATGCGAGACCTGGTGACCCTCGCCATCTCGGGGCATGCGACCGAGCAGATGCAGCAGCACTACAGCACCGTCGCCCAAACCGAGATGCTCGAGGGGATCGCCAAGATCATCTCCCTGGCCGGCGTTCGCGAGGCGATGAGGGTAGGTGGTTATCGAAGTGGTATCGATCGGTGCCACCAGCCGCGCTTTGAGCAGCGTCGAGCCGGCCCCCTCCGTTGCCAGCACTCTCGTCTCCGATCCTCGCGGATGAATTGCCACCCAGATCCGGTCTTCCATCGGTGCCCTCCTTGCCACCCGTCATGAGCGGCAGGATGACTTGTATGGGAAACGCAAATTCCGGTGGACCCTGATGCTCACTTCTTCGCGCTGCCTCTTCTGGTGAGCCGGGTGCGCGAACCGCCCGTCCCGACTCGCCTGGTACTGCTGGCCTGCTTGCCGCAGCGATTGGGCCGTGCCGCCCCTCGACAGCGGACCGAACAGTACCGAGCGCCGCACCACATCGCGAGCAGATGAAAAAGACCTGCTGACATTCGAGCCAGCCACCGACGACAGAGCGACGCGAGTCCAGTCCCCCAGGAACCGACTCCGGGAAACTGGACGCGCCGCGCAGCCGTGCGACGACCATCTCGTCGGGAGTGCAGTGACTATAAGGGCCACTGTCTCTTGTACGTCATGTCAAGGCTAAGTAGAAATGTCCGGTTCTAGCCGGCGGTCTCAAGCGGTGGACGCAACAGCTCGACCAAAGACCTCAGAGGGTTTCATCCATCCGAGGCTTTGTCGAGGGCGACCGTTCAGCTCACGAGCGACGGCCAGATCGGCGCTGCTGAGGCTAGCAAGGTCGAGCCCCTTGGGGAGGTACTGGCGGAGCAACCCGTTGGTGTTCTCGTTGCTCCCGCGTTGCCAGGGGCTGTGCGGATCGCAGAAGAACACGCTGACGTTGGTGTCGATGGAAAACTGAACATGTCCTGCCATTTCCTTGCCTTGGTCCCACGTGAGGCTTCGTCGCAGAGCCTCTGGAAGGCTCTTGATCTCGCGAGTTAAGACCGCGCGCACGTGCTCGGCGGTTCGCCCGTGGGGCAAGCGCAAGAGCATCAAGAATCGGCTGCTGCGCTCCACGAGCGTGCCGACGGCTGACTTTCCGTTCTTCCCGATGATGAGGTCGCCTTCCCAGTTTCCGGGGACGGCGCGATCCGACGCCTCCGGCGGTCGGTCGGCGATCATCACCATGTCGGCCATGCGGCCTTTGGGAGTAGCGCGGCCTCTGGCTCTGCGCCGGGTTCGGCCAGTCCGCAGACAGGCGGTCAATTCCTTTCGCAGGCTGCCCCGAGTCTGGACAAAGAGCGACTGATAGATGGTCTCATGCGAGACGCGCATGGTGGTATCCAATGGGTAGTCGACGGCCAGGCGAGCTGCAATCTGCTGCGGCGACCATCGCTCCAGGAGTCGGCGCTCGACCTCGCGTCGAAGCGGCAGGCACAGGCTGAGCCGTCTCGCCCTCGGGCGACGGTTCCTTTGTGCCGCAGTCTCCTCGGCCCGGAGAACTCGGTAGGCGTCGCGCCTGCCGTTGGCGTTGACCTCCCGCGAGACCGTGGAAGTGGCTCGGCCGAGGGTCTGCGCTACGCGTCGAAAGGAGTGGCCGAGAAGGAGGCCCCTCGAAAGCTCTTCCCGTTCAGCCGAGGAGAGCCGACGCGCCGAACGGACCCGAGCCTTCCGCCGAGCTGCCCCGGGTTTTCCGTCCAGCAGGCGCTGGATCGACTTCGTCGAGCACCCGATGGCCGCAGCCACCTTGACAAAGGTCTCGCCCGCCTCGATTCGACGGTGAATTTCCCCGTGTTCTGCTCCGGTCAAATGCGTTCCCTGGCCATCTCCCCAACGTCGCATGAATGGGCTCCTTCCGCTCGCCAATCACGTCGAATCGTTGCGTCGGTGGCTTGAGACCGCCGGCGTATCGGCTCACACCCGGCCGCCCGTCTCGACGATCTGGTGCCCCAGAATTGGTCCGCGCCGGCCTGACGGCGGTTCCGTCCGGAGCGGCGAGGGGCTTCG
>JADGPI010000256.1 GCA_017882525.1 Thermoleophilia bacterium | reverse complement strand
GCTGCGGCTTGTTGCTGTTGTCGAGATCCACGAGCCAGTCGTACAGCTGACGGTTGAGCAGGATATCGGGACTCGTGCTGCTGAAAGCAGGATCTCGGTTCGTTGGAGCTTGGATGGCGACGTTCATTGTGCCGCCGGTCTTGATGCCGGTCGAGGATCCCGAACTGGTGGTCGTACTGCTGCCTCCCGAGCCGCAACTCGACAGCAGGGCAACACTCAAGACCACCCCCAGCAAGCACGCGACGGCCAATGCGATCTTCGGGGGGCGGACGCCGGCGAAACGCCAGCGATGCGCATCTGGTGGAGTACTGACGTCCGATCTGTGCACGGTCGCCTCCTGGGTCAGACGGGTGGGCGTATGAGTCGGTTCTTACCTTGGGTGGCTACCCTCGCCAAAACCAGTGTAAACCCAGTTTAGACCGGGTCCGAGCCGATGGATAGTGCTTTTGGCCGGTTGGTGAAGCGCGATCGAGGACGATGTCGACGGAGCAGGCACCCGCCCCAAGACGAACGGTCCCTGGTTCTCGTCTTGACGAGCTCGGACCCGGTATTGATTTCAAAACGATATCAGAATAATATTGGATATCGTGGATTTGGCGGCGACCTTTCGCGACTCTAAACAACTGACCCCACCCTGGGAGCGCACCTGATGGTCATTGTCGAAGTCGACCACCTTCGCAAGACATACGGAAACACTGTTGCCGTCGATGACGTTTCGTTCTCGGTGGAGAAGGGAGAGATCTTCGGCATTCTTGGGCCGAATGGAGCCGGGAAGACCACCGCGGTTGAATGCGTAGTCGGGCTTCGCGTGCCCGATGCCGGAAGTGTCCGGGTGCTGGGGCTCGAACCGCGAGCGAATCGTCGCGAGTTGCGCGAGTGCGTGGGCGTGCAACTCCAGGAGGGCGCGCTGCCGGCCAAGCTCAAGGTTTGGGAGGTGCTCGATCTCTACGCTTCGTTCTACCAGCGACCAGCAGACCCGAACCATCTCATGGAGGTGCTCGGCCTCACCGACAAGCGAGACGACTACTTCAAGAAGCTCTCGGGTGGGCAGAAGCAACGACTTTCTATCGCGCTGGCGCTCATCGGCCAGCCCAAAGTCGCCGTGCTCGACGAACTGACAACCGGACTCGACCCCCAGGCTAGACGAGACACCTGGCAACTGATCGAGGACGTGCGCGATCGGGGCGTCACCATCCTCTTGGTTACCCACTACATGGACGAGGCCGAGCGACTCTGCGACCGAGTCGCCCTCTTCGACTCAGGGCGCATAGCAGCGCTCGATAGTCCCCAGGGTCTGTCCGAGCGAGTGCGCGGCGGCAAGCGCGTCCGCTTCGTGCCCTCCGTCGGTTTTGACGACCGTCTGCTCGCCGACCTTCCTGAGGTACGAGGGCTGGAGCACCAGGGCGAGCACGTTGTCGTGTATGGGAGTGGCGAACTCGCCAATGCCGTCATCTTGACGCTCGACCGTGCCGGGGTCACCGCCAAGGACTTGGAGCTAGAGGCCGTGTCTCTCGAGGATGCCTTCGTAGAGCTGACCGGGCGGAGACTTCACCACGAGGACGGGGAGGACCGGCCATGACCGAGCGCCAACCTGCATTCGCTCACCGTCCACCGAGGTCGGCCTTTGGGAAGCTTCTCTTCACTGAGGCTAAGCTCGCGTGGCGACAGCCGATCGGACTGATATATGGACTGGGTTTCCCCGTCCTTCTCCTGGTGATCTTCGCGAGCATCCCTTCTTTCAGGAAGCCGCAGGCCACACTGGGCGGGCTCACGTACCTGAGTGTCTACATCCCTATCTTGATGGCCTTCGTTCTGGCTAGCCTAGGGCTCATCGGCCTCACTGCCCCGCTTGCCACGTACCGCGAGCAAGGCGTGTTGCGCCGCCTGTCCACCACGCCCTTGCCCCGCTCGTGGGTGCTTGCCGTGCAGTTGGTACTCAACCTTGCAGTCGCGGCGGTGGCGATTCTACTTATCGTCGTAATTGGGGTAGCCGCATTCGGCGTCCACGGGCCCAAGCAGGTGCCCGGGTTCATCCTCACAGTGGTTCTGATGGCGGCCGCACTGTTTGCGATCGGGCTGTGGGTCGCGGCCATTGCTCGGAATGCTCAAGTTGGAGCCGCGATCGGGAACCTCCTGTTCTTTCCCATGATGTTCTTCGCTGGTCTTTGGGTCCCACGAAACGTGATGCCGGCGGTTCTCCGCCGCATCAGCGACTACACGCCTCTCGGGGCGGGGGTCCAAGGTCTGCAGAGCGCAATGCAGGGCAGCTTTCCTCCAGCAAGGGCTCTTCTGGTGTTGACGGCGTACGCGGTCTTGTTCGGGATCGTCGCAGTGAGGTTCTTCAAATGGGAGTAGCTGGGTCGAGATAGGAGGAGGAAGGGGGGAAGGGCAAGTGCTGACGCAGAACAAGGAGGAAGAAGTCCAGCTAATCAGCGGCTGGGGCATGCTGGCCGCCACGATCATCCCGTTCGTGGTGCTCTTCGGCGCATACAAAGGGACCGTGCGAAAGGGCGGATTCCACTGGGACAGCCCCTTCTACTCGAACGGCCCCACCGCCATATCTAAGCGAGGGCGGATGGCAAGGCGACTCTCGCGAGACTCGACGTAGGTGGACACATGACCGCTCGCAAACAGTTCCTGCTCCGCATCGATCCCGAACTGTGGGCGGATCTGGAATCCTGGGCGGCGGAGGAACTACGTAGCGTCAACGGCCAGATAGAGTATCTCTTGAGAGAAGCCATGCGAATGAGGAAGGGCCGCGGGTCGTCACGGGCGTCCGCGGGCTCGCCGCCTGGCCCGGCCGGCGAGCCTCGAGCATCGGGCGAGTGACCGCCGGTGCCGGGTCGGCCCCAACGCGGCAGGGCCGGCCCCGGCGGCTCCTCGTCGACGGCCTCCGCTTCGATGGGTCAGTGTTGGATCGTCTGCCGGGGGTACGGGTAAGGAGTGCCCTGTTCCACACGCGATACGCTGTCATGATACAAACTAAGCCAGGGAGACCCAGATGGACCCGCGCGTCGAGACTCTCGCTCACAACATCCTCGACTACTCGCTCGACCTGAAACCTGGCGAGAGGCTTCTCATCGACGGAGAAGTCGGCTCGGAGGACCTCCTGCTGGCGCTCATGGCTGAGGCTTACAAGCGCGGTTGCGAGCCCTTCCTTCAACTCCACGACCCCCGTCTTCATCGCGGCTGGCTTTTGGGGGCGAGCAGGCAACAACTGGAAACGCGCGCTGCTTGGGAGCTTCACCGGCTCGACGACCTGCACGCTCATCTGTCCGTGCACGCCGGCGACAACGCTTCGGAGCTCGTCGATGTGCCCGCCAAGACCATGGAGGCGTACCGTCTCACCTCGGAGCCCTACTGGAACGAACTGTTGAAAAAGAAGTGGTGTACGCTGCGTTTCCCCACCCCCTCAGCTGCGCAGGCGGCCGGAATGTCGAGCGAGGCGTTCGCGGACTTCTGCTTCGCCGTGTGCTCTCTCGATTACGCAAGGATGAGCAAGGCGATGGACCCACTAGTCGAGCTCATGGATCGCACCGACCGGGTGCGGATCACCGGCCCGGGCACAGATCTGAGCTTCTCGATCGCGGGTATCCCCGCAATCAAGGCGGCCGGGGAGTACAACATCCCCGATGGTGAAGTCTTCACCGCCCCGGTGAGAGAGTCGGCGGACGGCACCGTCTGGTTCAACACCCCTTCGCTCCACGATGGGGTCACTTACGATCGCGTTTGCCTGACGCTCAAAGGCGGACGCATCGTCGATGCCGACAGCAGTGATCGAGAGCGGCTTGCCCAGGTCTTGGACACCGACGAGGGGGCACGGTATCTCGGCGAGTTCGCGCTTGGCGTCAACCCGCTCATCGAGCGACCCATGAAAGACACCCTCTACGACGAGAAGATCGCCGGGAGCCTCCACCTCACACCGGGCCGCGCGTACGAGGAAGCGGACAACGGCAATCGCTCCAGCGTCCATTGGGACTTGGTGCTCATCCAGACCCCGGCCTGGGGTGGCGGGGAAGTGTGGTTCGACGACGTGTTGGTGCGCAAAGACGGGCGGTTCGTGCTGGCCGGGCTAGGAGGGCTTAACCCCGAGAGCCTCGCCTAGGCCAGATGCGCTCGCCTATGCGCCAGCCCAGCCCGAGCAAGAACCAAGTGATCACCCCCATGGCAGCGGTGACCAGGATCTCCGGCCAGCCCGCGAGACTTAGGGCGAAGAAGTTGCGCGAGAACGGGATCACGTAGGCGAGCGCGGTGAAGGCCGCCATCGCGGCCACGAGACCCAATCGCCAGCCTCGCAACGGTCTCTCGATGAGCGATACCACCCGCAGACCGATGACGGTGAAGAGCGCCGTCTCCAGGGCCCGCGCCTCCGCCACCGTTGCACCCACGTGGCGGACCAGGAGGTACGAGACGAAGACCGCCACCGCGGCGAGCAGGCCGGTGGGAAGTACGAAGCGGGCCACCCGGCCCACGAATCCAGGCAGGTAGCGGCGCGGGTTGGGAGCAAGGGCAAGGAAGAAAGCCGGGATACCTATGGAGAACGTATCCACCAGGGTAAACTGGCGAGGAAGCATCGGGTACGGCAGACCGACCAAAGCGACTGCCAGAGCTAGGATGGCGGCCCAGACCGTTTTGGTGGCGAACATGTTGGCCACGCGCTCGATGTTCGCGGTGACCCGGCGACCTTCAGCCACCACGGAAGGAAGCGTGGCAAACCGGCCGTCCACGAGGATCAGCTGCGCAACGGCCCGCGCGGCAGCCGTCCCCGTGCCCATGGCCACCCCCAGGTCCGCCTTCTTGAGCGCAAGGACATCGTTCACTCCGTCCCCGGTCATGGCAACGGTGTGGCCCCCCTTCTGGAGAGCCATTACCATCGAGCGCTTCTGGTCCGGAGTCACGCGGCCGAAGACTGAAGTCCGTTCCATCAGGGCGGTGAGTTCGTCGCCTTCAGGGAGAGTGCGTGCGTCCACTGCCGTCTCCGCGCCCGGTACTCCGGCGCGCGATGCGATGGTCTGCACCGTCGCGGGATTGTCGCCGGAGATGACTTTGAGCGTCACTCCCTGCTGCGTGAAGTAGCTCAGAGTCTGGGGGGCGTCCGCTCTTATGCGTTCGCTCAACAGCGCCAAGCCGACCGGGGTCAGGTCTCCGGGCAGGGTGTCGGCAGAGAGGGGCTGGTCGGTATGCGATAACAGCAATACGCGGAGGCCGGTCAAAGCCAGCTCCGTCGCTCGGTCCCTCACCGCCGCCGTCCTTCGTTCGTCGCCGACCGCGGACTCTCCTACGATCTCGGGCGCCCCAAGCACCCAGGTCCCTCGCCCGGCGAAACGGGCGGCGCTCCATTTGCGCGCGGAGGAAAAAGCCACCTCGTCATCGAGCTGCCATCCGGTGGGGGCGGGCAATCCTTCATGAATGGCATCGAGCGTCGCGTTGCGGCTGGAAGCGTCCGCCGCCATGGCGCCTAGGACCTGTATGGCCTCCGAGTCATCCGCTCCGTCGCACGGCTCGAATCGCTCGAATGCCGGCTGCGGCTCGGTGATGGTTCCCGTCTTGTCGATGCAGAGCACATCCACTCGGGCCAAACCCTCCACTGCCGGCAATTCCCGCGTGAGCACGTTCTGCCGGGCCAGCTTGATCGCCGAGACGGCGAAGGCGATGCTGCACAGGAGCACCAAGCCCTGAGGGACCATCGCCACCAGGGCGGCTACCGTGCTGGTGACACCCTCGGCGAGGGATATCGCCGTGCGGTATTGAGACCACACCAACAGTCCGCCCACCGGCAGGATGACGATCCCCACCACACGCAGGATCCTGTTGATGCCGTAGACAAGATCGGAGTGCATGCGCGTGTAAGCGCGCCCCTCGCCCACCACGCGCTGGGCGTAAGCGTCGGCTCCAACGGCAGTGGCGACCAACGCCCCAGCTCCGGCCACGACGAGGCCGCCGGAGAGCAACGGATCGCCTGGATTCTTCAGCACCGGTACCGATTCCCCGGTGAGGAGTGACTCATCCACCTCGAGGCCCCGAGAATCCAGCGTGTCGCCGTCGGCCACTATCTGGTCCCCCGCGGTGAGCAGCAGCACGTCGCCCAACACGACTTCGGTGGTGCCGATCTCTTGCTCTCGTCCGTCGCGGATCACCTTTGCCAGCGGCGCAGTCAGGACTGAAAGCCTGTCGAGCGCGATCTTGGCGCGGATCTCCTGGGCGATGCCGATGATGGCGTTCACCACGATGATGACCCCGAACAACGCGTCGCGCCAACTGCCGAGCGTGATCATGAGCACGCACAGGACCCCGAGGATCAGGTTGAACCAGGTGAGAGTGTTGGAGCGGACGATGTCCCAGGTGGAGCGGCCGGCTCTGCCGGGCGCGAGGTTGACTTGCCCCGCGGCTACCCGGGCTCGGACTTCTTCTGACGTAAGACCGGGGTTATCTAGCAACAGGTCTAACACGTGTGCTGGTAGATCGCGACGTTGAGCCAGCGGCCGAACTTCAGACCGACTTCCTCCAGCACGCCGGCCTGTTTGAATCCGGTCTTCTCCGCAAGCCGGATGCTGGCCGAATTCTCCTCGGTGATGAGGGCGATCAGCGTGTGAAAACCCTCGGCTCCTCCTACGTCGATCAGGTGGCGGAGCAAGGCTTCTCCCACTCCTCTGCGGCTGCTCTCCGGGTGAACGTAGATAGATACTTCCCCGGAGAAACGGTAGGCTTCTCTTTCCGCGTAGCGGCCGATGGACCCCCAGCCCGAGATCTTGCCGGCCTCGTCCACGGAGACCACCACCGCGTACGGACTTGCGTGTTCCAGGAACCAGGCTTTCTGCGCTCCCCAAGAACGCGGCTCGATCTCGAAGCTGGCCGTGGTGTTCAGCACTGCATGGTTGTAGATCGAGAGCATGGCTTCGAGGTCGTTCTCAGTGGCCGTGCGTATGCCCATGTGGTCTAGGATCCCCTCCAGCTCGACGCGCGCAAGTACCAATCGTACATGGTTTCCGGGCGCGAGCCGAACCGTGGCCGCATACTCACCCGCGCTCTTGGGTAGACAAAGCGGACGGGGCCCGAATAAGTCTATTACGACGGAGGGAAAACATGGGCGATATCCGAAAGCGAAAGCTCCGACTAACCGCGTTGTGCGTCGCAGGGGTCTTGATCCTTGCGTTCGCGGCGGTCCTAGCCGGCTGCGGCAGCAGTTCGACCACGACTACCGCGGGGCCCGC
>JADGPI010000255.1 GCA_017882525.1 Thermoleophilia bacterium | reverse complement strand
GAAACAGATCGGCCATGTTCACCCAGCGCAAAATCAGCTTGCCACTGATGCCTGTGGCTGCCGCCAGGTCCTCACGGCCTTTCGGGCTGGCCCCGGCTTGCAGTAGGTCGTCCGTGGTCCTTAGACCGCGGGCCTCGAGCTGTGTCGCGTAGCTAGGGGCGATACCCTCGATGTCTATGAGGCCTGCAATCCTCCTCGGCCGTGCCTGCACATCAACGACATCGTCGGTTGTCACACCAATCTCGTCCTCGCGGCCATTGACGAGAGAAGGCGACGTGTCCCCCGCCGCTTGACGGGTAGAATCCTCACGCGCAATGAATGGAAAGCGTCCACGCATCAGCCAGCAGACCACCACCGCGGCTCCGCCCATCACGCCCAATGTGAGAAGAAGGCCCCCTCGGCGGTGGCTCCTGCCCGAAACGGGTTTCTCCACGTCAACTCCTTCCCCGCAGCGCGTAGGGATCAACGACACCCGACGTTCGCCCAAGATATCGCTTTTGCGGTGCGTTGTCGCGCGCCGTGGCGTGAGCGCCTAGAGACCGGCCGAATCCGCGCTTGACGGGAACGCCGAAAGTTGCTGCACAAGATCTAACGTTTGCCCTCCATCCTCCGCATGGCTTTCCGTCTGGGAACGGACACCATGAGCACGTAGTCGGGCTCCGGAGCCTGTGGAATGGGGAGGAGGCTGGAGAGGCGCCGTGCTGACTGCTCACAGGCGGGTCGATACCCTGGATCAATCGAGACCGCAGCGCAGATGTAATCCGCGCGCGCCACCTCGCGATCCACATCAGGACTTCGTCTCCGCATCTTTCCCTACCGAGGCACCCATTCTTACTGTCCCATAACCCATGACGAGTACAAGCACGGCGACGATCAGGGAGAAGCCCACGACACTCAAGGCGACGAAGAGCCCTGCGGATGCGGTGTCCCTTATCCCAACGACAGCCAGTACCCCGATCGTGATGACCAGCGCCAGCCACAAACCACCAGCGAACACAATCCGAGCAGGAGCGTTGAGCATGGCTGGCGTGCTAAGGTCAGCGCTGACATTTACTCCGGGCACGCCGAGCTCGCTACTTATCTCTCCGGCAACTCGCGACGCGACCTCGTCTTGGTCGAGCTTGTCTTTTTCGTCAGCGCTCAGCCCCTCTAAGTACTTGCGGGCGAGCTGCTCGGCTTCATCCCGGTTATACGAGGTCCGGAGAGCTATGTGTGCGCCTGCCGTCTTTGTTGCGCCGGCAATCTGATCAGCTCCATGTGGCGGGTTCGCCGCTCCGTCTTTGATGGCGGCCGCCAACTCATTCGACTGGACGATGGCGGCCGGAATTGCCAGCCTAGCAGGAGGGGCGTATCGCAGTGTCGATTGAAGGAATTCCTTGATGTTGATTTCGCTTGGATCTGGCTTTGATAGCCACTCTGTGAAGCTCATCTTGCCCTCCTTCTCGCCGCCCTAGCGCACGCATGACGTTATCACTGGAGCTCGACTGTTACATGTCCGGCAATACTGCGCGAATGACGCAGAATCGCCGAAGGCGAAGAGCGCAACGATTGAGAAGCGAACACCATGCGCGAATGGTGACGGGGGGAGAGTCTCCCCCCGCAGATGCGTCAGCGCCCTCAGCCCCCTTCCCCCTGCCGGAGATGATCTACTTCGTGTCCGGGCAGATCCACTCGACCGGAGTCCAACCAGCGGTATCGCTCGTGCGACGTCGACGCAGGTATCCGAGGTGGTTGTAGCGGTCGGAACGGTAGAAGACGCTGGCGTTGTTCACTACCTGCCCTTTGGCCGTGTAGGCAATGAGGTTCATCTTGAGGATGGGCGCCATAGGATCGATGTCCAGAAGCCCGGCAAGCTCGACATCCGCCGATATCGCCTGGAACACTTGGCTGGCCCAGTCGACGGGAATCCCCGCGTATTCCTCGATGAGAGACATGAGCGGTTCGTCTTGCACCCGCACCAGCGGGACGCGGATGCCGACGTCATACGGCAGGTAGTTCGCGATGACCGAGAAGGGCCGCCCTTCCACCAGCCGCAACCGCTTGACATAGAAGAGCTTGGTACCCTCCTCCACGTGAAAGAGCGTGGCGAGGTCGGGAGTGGCTTTCGCGATGCCGAACTGCAAGACCTTAGCCTTCGTCGAGAGACCCACGCGCAAGAAGTCCTCGATGTAGCCGGATAAGACCGGGACTTCTGCCGCGGTCGCATCTTTGGCAACGAAGGTACCGTTGCCCTTGAGCCGGACAATCAGGCCTTCGTCCTCCAGGATCTGCAGCGCCTGACGCACGACCACCCGGCTCACTTTGAAGATCTCCGTGAGCTCCAGTTCCGAGGGGAGACGTTCTTCGGGTGAGAACCGGCCGGCTAGGATGTCCTCTTTGAGGGAGCGCATCACTCGGTAATAGAGAGGTATGCCCCTGCTACTCGCCCATCTGGTCATCTGGTCTTCCCTTTGGCCCGCGATCGTTTTCCGTCATTGCCTTTGCGCCGCCACTCGCCGCAGGAAGCAGGCGTGGAGTCGGGTGTCTCCGATAAGCTGGGGGGTGAAAGGCGACGCCCAGCACAGGGCCCCGCTTGACTCCCACGATTCGCCCTTCGCAGCTGGCAATCGCCTGGACGTCGGGCCCTTGCTCCTCCAGCCAGGCGCCCGGATGAAGACCCCGG
>JADGPI010000254.1 GCA_017882525.1 Thermoleophilia bacterium | reverse complement strand
ACGAGCTTCTCCAAGACCACGCTGAACGACAGCCAGGAAGGAGTCACGTCGTAGCGAAGCGTGCTGCCCACGTGGTTCGCTGTCCCCGCCACGCGCCGCACCTGAATGAACCGTGGCGTGAAGTATTTCCGATCGGGGTCGCCGAATTTCCCCAATTGCCAGAGGATCGCCGCGGCGTCAGCCTTGATCCGTATGGAGTACATCTTCTCCATATGTGGCGGCCGCTCAGGGTCGGGGACTCCCAGCACAGCCAGGATCTCGCGGCGCTTGCTCTCCACCCTTTCTATGGCCACCCCGGTGGGATAGCGTCCAAAACCTGCCCACACCAGGCCGAAAACCCGCTCCGTGGCGTAGTTCCGGACGGTCGCCAGCAGGCCTCCCCACAGGATCGATCCTACCGAGGCGGGATGGAACATGGCTTTGAGGATGCGAAGATAGCTGTCATCTCCGCTCACGGTCCTCCACAGCACGTCTGCCAGACGACGCTTCCGCTCAGGCTTGGTCTTCCTTTCGGTAAGGATCGCCTGATAGAGGATCCGGCTGAGCACCGGGCGCGAGAAGACCACGCGACTCAGCGCGAACACGGCGCGCCCAAACCGGTTGTCCAGGTGGAATCCTCTGACAACGGGCGAATAGCGCTTTTTCAAGCTCGCTCGGTCGATGCCCTCCGTAAGGATGCAGTCCGCCAGCGCCGAGCCAGTGACGTACGCAGAATAAAGGCCGTCTTTGTAGAGTCGGGAGACGGCCATATCTCCCACGAGAGCGATTCGGTCGCCAAACGGATCGTGAGCAGCGCCAACTGCCATGTTGGGATGGCAGGCGCACACGGTCCGCAGTTGAGCTTTTCTGGGAAGCAGTCGCTTGATATGGGGCAACGCCATGAACCCCTCCGCTATGTCCAGGTACTGGGAGGGGTCGGCGCGGTCGATGCTCTTGCCGAGCAGCACGACGGTTATCCATTGACCTTTGGGGATGAGGGAGGACATCTCGATAGAGAGCTGCTTCGAGCCATATTGGGCAAAATGCACCTCGCCTTCCATGGTGCGAAGCAGCTCCTCTTGTGCTTGCATCTCGCAGATGACGGCCTTGCGAACCTTGGGCGGACGGAGCCCCGGCATCACCTTCGCGAGCGCCCCGAAGACGCGGTCAGATTCCAAGTCCATTCCGGGGATGCGGTTGACGCCCGCTGCAATCGCCACGAAATCAGCCTCGATCTCGCTGCTCGTCTCTTCTGTCACCAACCGGTAGCTGACCACCGGTCTGCCGCTGGAGGAGCGACGGAGGTCTCGGACTTCCGCTGTGAGCACCCGCGCGCCTTCCTCCGCCGCCCGATGGAGCAAGAAGGAGTCGAAGTTGGTGTATCGGCCCGATCGCTGCTTGGGCCTTGATCCGCGGAACACGGTGAGCATCTCCCTGCCTTCCGGAACCGGCAGCTCGATGCTCTTCCAATCACCATGGACGGTTACCTCGGTCGCCCTGCCTTCGACGACCTCCTCTGGCAGGGTGATGCCGTTCTCTTTGAGGACGTCGGCCAGCCTGGGGGAAATGCCGCCCGCGCAATAGTTGCAGCCTTCCCACGAGCAGAAGGCGAGGGGCCGGTAGAAGCAGACCTCGGTTTTCCTCTCGAGGATGGTGAGGTTCAGCGTGCTACCAAGTTCCCGGGCTTTCCTCAGAGCTCGAATGGCGAAGAACGACCCAGCAGGGCCTCCGCCCACGACCACCACCGAGGCGCCATCCGGCAGAGTGATGCGACCGGCCGTTTCCCTATCTCCGCGAGTAATCTGGCCGGTATCGGCGCTGCCTTCGGCGCTGACCACAGTTGCGCGAATCAGCATCCGAGAGAAGCCTGCGAAACCGTATGCTCCCATGAAGCCGGCAAATCTGAACCCTCCCAATAGCCACGTCGATTGCCGCGCCTACCGTTGATTCTATCCTACGGTCCCATTGCGGCTCTCAGGCTCTCGGCAAGTATTTCCTACGTGTACGCCTTCTTGATCACCAATCCCATTGATGACCCGTGGCGCGCCTGCAACAGCAGCGGGGCTACTGAGTAGGAGTCAGGGAATCCAAGACCTCGCGTACGCGATTGGCAAGACCCTCAGGCGTGAACGGCTTCTCGATGTAGTTGACCCCTTCGTCCAGCCGTCCGGAGTGCACGATGGCGTCGCGGGTGTACCCGGACATGTAGAGTACCGGCAGGTGTGGATGGAGGGCCAGCGCCGCCCGAGATAGTTCGTTCCCCTGTAAGCTTCCGGGAAGGACCACGTCGGTCAGCAGGAGATCCACTGGCGGATCGGCTGTCTCCAGCACGGCCAGGCCCTCATCACCGCTCGCGGCCGCCAGTATGGTGTAGCCAAGTCGTCCGAGAATCCTTCCAACGAGATTCCGCACTGCGGCCTCGTCTTCCACAACAAGGATGGTCTCGCCCCCAGCCACGGAGGGGGATGTCCGCGCGGCGACGATGCGCTTCACGCCCGGCTTGTCGATGCGAGGCAAGTAGATCTTGAATGTGGTGCCCTTGCCCAGGTCGCTGGAGACAAAGACGCCGCCGCCACTCTGCTTCACTATGCCATAGACAGTGGCCAGCCCCAGTCCGGTGCCTCTACCCGGCTCCTTAGTGGTGAAGAAGGGCTCGAAGACGTGAGACTTGGTCTCCTCGTCCATGCCCACTCCGGTGTCGGAGACGGCCAGCATCACATAGCCCCCCGGTTCGATCCCCGCATGCGATCGGCAATAACCCTCGTCTACCTCGACATTGGCCGTTTCCACGGTGAGCTTGCCCCCAGTCGGCATGGCGTCGCGAGCGTTGAGCGCCAAGTTGAAAAGCACCTGCTCGAACTGGTGGGCGTCCACCTCAACCAGACCGAGCTCGGTGTGAAGAAGCGTGACCAGGCTGATGTCGTCACCCAGGGTGCGAGCCAGCAAGCGCTCGATGCTCGCGAGAGTGTTGTTCAGGGAAAGCACTTCCGGCTGAAGCGCCTGACGACGGGAGAAAGCGAGGATCTGCCGAGTGAGCGCGCTCGCTCGCAGAGCGGCCGTCTTGATCTCCCCTATGTCTCCGCGGAGTGAGCTGGTGCATTCCTCCGAAGACAGTATCAGGTCACTGTAGCCAAGGATGGCAGTAAGGACGTTGTTGAAGTCGTGGGCGATGCCGCCGGCCAAGCGACCGACCACCTCCATCTTCTGGGCCTGACGGAGTTGCTCCTCGCTTTCATGAAGCGCTTCCTCCGCCAGCTTGCGCTCGCTGATGTCGACCACCATCCCGATCGCATATAGCGGCTCGCCGCGGTCTCCCCCAATAAGCGACCCGGTCACTTGCACCCAGATCGCCTCGCCGCTCTTACGCAGGAAGCGTTCTTCCAGCTGATAATGGTCGCGCTTCCCCGCCATGAGCTCTTGAAACAAACGGAGTTCGGACGCTACGTCCTCGGGATGCGTAAGTTCAGCGAGCGTCAAACGGGCAAGTTCCGTCGCTGAGTAGCCCAGCATCTTCCGCAAGGTGGGGTTGCTCTTGAGCGCTCGGCCCTCGGCGTCGCAAATCGCCACTCCGATCGCCGCATTCTCAAAGACCGCTCGGAATCGTCCCTCGCTCTCCGTGAGCGCTTCTTCATTTCTTTTCCGTTCGGTGATGTCCCGGGCCGCCCCCCGTATCCCCACCACCGTGCCTAGGGGACCACAAATGGGAGCGAGGTCGGTCTCCTTGGTGCATGTCTTCCCCTCGGCCAGCGGGAACTCGTTGCGAAGCCCTTTGGCCGGCTGGCCGCTCAAGAGCACCTCTCGACACTCAAGCTCCCACCGCCGCCAGGTGTCCTCGGGTAACTGAAGGTCGCTCAACTTCGTTCCAAGGACGTCCGCGACGCTTGTGCCGAATGCCAAAGCCGCCGCCGTGTTGGTGGCGGTGACACGGAGATTTCGATCAAGACTGAAGATAAGGTCAGACGTGGCCTCCACGAGGACACGATAGCGCTCCTCGCTCTCCTTGAGAGCTTCCCTCGCCAGACGCTCGGCCAAAGGCCCAGCCACCGTGTCTACCATCTGCTCGAGCAGGGCGATGGTTTCAGTGGTGAAGCGCCCTCGCTCCTTGTCGTTCAATTGTAGAAAGCCGAAGGTTTCCCCCGACGCGCGCAACGGAATGAGCGCGACCGATCCGCAGCCTTCGCTCACGGAGTGATTGAGGGGGCGCGCAGGGCGCTCGGCCTCGATGGCGCCGGACAGAAGGTCGGTCGTGCCCGCCGTCCAGTAACTGCCCCAGGCGGTAAAGAAAGGGAGGGCCGAATCGAAGTATCCTTGGAGCACGCCGTCGCGCGTGCCCTCGAGAAGCGGAGCGCCGCTGGCGTCGCAAACCGGAGTGCCTT
>JADGPI010000042.1 GCA_017882525.1 Thermoleophilia bacterium | reverse complement strand
CGAAGCTGGACGATACCGCAGGCTACGTGGAGAAGCTCGCCGACATGATCCGCCTCAACGACTTGCGGTCTCTCACCGTGGCGATCATGACCGTGCCTTGCTGCGGGGGCCTGCTGCGTATGGTCCAACAAGCCGCGGCCCAGTCCGGCAAAGACATCGACATCGAGACCGTGGCCATCGCGCCGAGCGGGGAAATAGTCGCATAGTTGAATAGTCAGGACCGGCCGTGCTGCAGCCGCTCCTTCCTCCAAGGCGAGAAGTCAGATCTCGCATACCCGGACTTCCTTAGGACCCTCGAGAAGGGCGACGTGATCATCGAGGGCGCCAACGCCGTGGGTCCGCAGGGCAATGCCGGCGTGCTCCTGTAACGAAGGTGGGGGCATGATAGGAGCGATGTTCGGCGTCGCCACTGCCGAGGGCATTCCGGTGATCGTACCCGTGCTAGTCCTGCTTCTCGAGGGCCACAAAGAGAACCGGGATAAGGCCATGGCAGCCGTCGAAGCTGTCGAGGGAGAGCTAAAGAGCAAGGTGCCGCGCCACCATCGGAGCTGATCCGCGGTACTCTCAATAGCGTGTTCTGCGACCGAAACATGAACTAGGGTGGAGCAGACGCCGGCCGCCGGCGCCCGCGTCGGCTCTGCGCCGGTCACCACCCGGCGCGGGACCGATGTCGTCGCCGTGACGTTGATGCTCTTCTTCGCGGTGACGGGAATGTCGCTGTCGCTGATCCCAGTGGTGGCGGACGGCCTGCAGGCCTCGTTCCACTACTCCGATTCGCAGATCGGCCTTCTGACCTCCGCGCTCGTGTTCGCCCTGGCCGCGATCGGCATCCCTGCCGGCCTGGCCGCCGCCCGCTGGGGAGGCCGGGTGCTGGCCGTGAGTTGCGTCCTATACGTGGCAGGATCGGTGCTGTTCGCCTTCAGTTCGTCCTACGGAGCGTTCATCGCGGCGCGGCTGGTCCAGGGAGTCGGCGCAGGTATCACTGTCCCAGCCTGCAGTGCGATCATGGCGGATCGCCTCTCGCCCAGATGGCTCGGACGAGCCTGGGGGATCTTCGGCTGCGGCCAAGGCGTCGGCGTTGTCGTCGCCTTGCTCGTGATGCCCAGCGTGGTCCACGCAGCAGGCTATCGGGGTGTCTTCCTCGTGGCGGCTGCCATGGAAGTGGTCTTCGGCGCCGCCATATTCGCGCAAAGAACGTTTCGGGCGCGGCCTCTGCACCCGGAGGGTGTCCCGAGCTTCCGGGCTTTGGGCCGAGCGTTGGGAGCAGTGGCGATGAACCGGCAAGTGCTGCTGCTCTCGTTGTTCAACCTGGCGGCGCTCGGAGTAATGGTGGGCGCCCTCGCCTGGACCCCAAAATTCCTGCAGAGTTCTTACGGGGCCACTCTCAGCGTCTCTGCGTATCTCACCGCGGGGCTTGGCTTCGCGCAGTTGATCGGAAACCCGTTGGGGGCTGCTGCCATGGCTCGCTGGAGCAAGATCCGCGTGATATTCGCGTCCATGGCCTTGATGACATTGGCCATCGTCCTCGTGCCCTTCGTGCCCGGATTGTGGCCGGCGTTCGTCTTTGTGACATTGGCGGGATTCCTCACGATGGCCTACTTCTCGCCCGTCTTCGCCTACATCCCCGAGGTAGTGGACAAGCCGGACCAAGTAGGTGCGGCGACGGGGTTCATAGAGGTTTTCGGCCTCACGGGATCTCTGTTGACCCCATGGCTGTTCGGCCTCCTCTTGGACAACCTGGGTTCCCACGATGGATATATCGCCGGTTATGTCCTGCTGGCCGCTTTTGGTCTCGTGGCTACGGCGGGGGTCGTCCTTTTCAAGGCGCCAGGGACTGTTAGGAAACTGGGCTCGACGCCAGGTGGGCGCTGATCGACGAAGGCGTTCACATCTTCGACATCGTCGCAAGCACCGTGCGCACGCCGGCGGCAGGGGATGTGGAAGGGATCCGGGCTCTCCTCGAAGAGTGCATCGGCATAGGTTTCTTCGACCCAAGCGACATCGACCACCGATTCAGCTTCGTATGCGCGGTCGAGGAACGAGTCGTGGGCGTGGTCTTAGCGACGCTCCGTCCATATGCGGCCATGCGAGACTTCTATCGAGACAAAGCTGCGCTCGTACACTGGGGAGTAGACCCGGAGCCGGACGTCGCGGGACATATTCGCGAAGTCGCCGTCCTACCCGAGTTCAGGCGAGCTAGCATGGCGACCCGGCTGCTGGCCCGAAGCGAGGCCACCCTTGGGGACAGTGGAGCCGCGTTCTTTGTCGCCAACGCCTGGATCAGGCACGACACACTCAAGTCTCCTGGGGCACATCTCCTCGAGGGCCGCGGATACCAGGCAATGGGTGACATCCCCGGGTTCTTCCAACTAGTAGGTGCCGGCGCGGACGTGGTCTGCCCGGCCTGCCAGGACTCCCCATGCGCCTGTGGTGCTCGCGCTTTCGTGAAAGACACTAGGGCGAGCGGCGCTGAAAGGGGCGTGCCGGAGTCGACGGACGTGCAAGCGTGAGGCTATACCCACGTCGCCATCCAGAACGACTCCGGATCCGATGGTTCGCGCCGGTCACGCGCGGACGAACGCGCTGCGCGCTCCGCGGTTACCCCTACTGGACGACGATGGTGCCTTTCATCTCCGGATGGATTGAGCAATGGTAGGCGATCGTGCCGGCGGTCTTGAAGGTGAAGCTGAATGTAGCTCCCCCGTCCATGTTGCCGCTATCGAATTCCCCGTTGTCTCCCACAAGATGGTGCGCGAACGCGTCGTTATTGGTCCACGTGACCGTGTCCCCCACTTTGATCGTCACCGAGGTCGGGCTGATCGCGACGTTCGCCAACGACACCTGCGCGCCGCCCGCGCCTCCGCCGGCCGTGGTAGCTGTCGTGCTGACGGTGGTGCCCGGAGCCAACGTGGTCCCAGTGGCGGCGGTGGTCGTGGGGCCACTAGTGGGAGCTGTTGTGGTGGTTGTGCCCCCACAGCCTGCCGCGATGAAGACCGTGAGAAGCATCAGTGACATAAGGGCAAGAACAGTAAGAATGCCCGTTCGAGACGCGATGCGCGACGATGGTTTACGAATATTCATGACTATGAAAGCCTCCCCCGGTAATTCTAATCGGCCAGCTAGCTTCTTCCCACGTGGCCCCGAATCCATGCCCGGATGGACGATCCTCGCGCCGCTAGGCCTCGCGCGCGGCCCGCTGCTTCGTTGTCCCGAGCGGTAGAAGCATCGGCGTGCGCTCCAGATAGACCCGGTAGCCTGTGCGGGTGGCAAGTTCACGCCGCTCCATCATGGGCACCGATATGAATACGAACATAAGGGTGATCGCCAGCGCCCCCACTCCTGTCCACCACCAGCGCACCCCGGCAGCCAACGCGAAGAGATATAGCCCCCACCACGTGGCCACCTCGCCCAGGTAATTGGGATGACGGCTACGCTTCCACAAGCCCGAGGTGATGTTCATGCCCCTCTTCACCGGATCTCGCCGGAATACCCGGAGTTGCTCGTCGGCAATGAAGGCGAGCGCTACCGCGAGAAGCATGACGAGAGCGCCGATGAAATCCAGCCAGTTCACGGTCGCGGCCGCAGGGTGCGCCACTGCGAACAAGGGGAGGCAACCTAGATAGACCATCACGGTGGGGAAGACATGGATGCCGGCGAAGCTGACCGGCCAGTACAGTCTCCCAAAACGACGGCGGAGGTCCGTGTAGCGAAAGTCCTCCTCCACGAGACCCGGCCAGTCCCGATAGAAATTGCTGGTGAGTCGCACCGCGTACAGGCAGACGAGCGCACCCACGAGAATCTGTCTTGCCCCGACGTCCGGGTAGACGAGCCACAGATAGTAGCCCACGATTGCGGCCGGCTGGAGGCTCCAATACGGGTCGTAGATGCTCGAGTTGTTCACCAGCAACGAGATCACGAAGATCACCATGGTGGCAATGACATCCCCAAGCGCAATCGCCACCAGGGAGTGGCCGGGCGCGACGGCGCGCACCACCAGGACCGCAACCGCAAAAGAGACCGCGTATGCGAGGAGGCTGACTACCACCCCTACCGGCCTGCTCGCACGGATGCCCTGTCTCAGCACGCTTTCAGCATCGCGATCACGTCATCCGCGGTCACGACGTCTGCGTAGGCCCAGGATATGGTCCCAAGCTCCGACTCGTGCGATTCCCGATGCGTCTCCGCAGTGCAATCGCCTACGAACAGCATCCGGAAGTTCCGCTCCGCGCCGGCGCGAGTAGTGGACGACACGCATACGCACGACGTGACGCCGGACATCACGCAGGTCGTGACCCCCAGATTGCGTAGGATGGGTTCCAGCGGCGTGTTGTGGAAACCGTTGTAGCCCTTCTTTGTGACCACGTTCTCGCCTTCGCGGGGCTTGAGCTCCTCAACGATCTCGGCGCCCCACGTTCCCTCTACTATGAACCCGCTTTCGATAGGTCCGGGGTCCTGGGGAAGGCGCCAGTATGGGAAGCAGGCGTCCGAATAATCAGGCTGGAGAGCGTGTCTGACGTAGACGACCGGGCGACCCGCGGCCCTGAACGCATCGACCAAACGGAGCACGTTCGGTATCTGCGCGGAAAGAAACTCGTAGTCGATCGCTTTTTCGGGGTGCGCCTTCGATATCCGCTCGAAGTATCCGCCGCTACTCACAAAGTCATTCTGCATGTCCACGACTATCAAGGCTGAACTGGTGATGTCTGATTCTGCCGCTGCCATCCTGTCCGGCTCCCTCTCGCTCGTTTCCACCCTATTTCGAGATGCCGGCCAGAGGCCGGTCGACCTCATTGTACGGTCGACCGCACCGAGGGACAAACAGAACAGCGCTGCGGCCGCGCCGATCGGCACCCCCGCCGGCCCGCGGCCCTCTCCTCCCATAAGGAGTACCGGCGCAGGGTTCCGGGTATCAGATGGGCTGGAGCAGGCCGTACTGTCGCTCCCATTTTGCGCACGCCACTCATACGTAAGACCCGAGGTCAGATGGACGAAGACACCTACTCTGGTAGCGACACCGGGGCGCTCGGCCCCTCCGAAGCCGTGATCTGCTGCGAGCGATTGACCAAGCTGTATCCCGGCGACATATTGGCCGTCGACCGGCTCGACCTGGCGGTGCGGCCTGGCGAGATCTTCGGCCTGCTCGGCCCGAATGGGGCCGGGAAGACCACGACAGCGGGCATGCTCACCACTCGCATCATCCCCACCGGCGGCAAGGCGATCGTGGCCGGCATCGACGTAGTAAGGCACCCAGCGTTGGCCAAACAGGTCTTCGGAGTGGTTCCTCAGACCAACACCCTCGACCGCTCGCTAAACGTGTGGGAGAACCTCTACTTCCACGGCCGGTTCTTCGGCATGGGCGCCAAAGAGGCGCGGGCCGCGGCCGACGCCGGGTTGGTGACCTTCCGCCTTACCGACCGAGCCAAGGCGCCCGTCATGGCGCTCTCGGGCGGGATGGCGCAGCGGCTCATGGTGGCCCGGGCAATCCTGCATCGCCCGTCAGTGCTGTTTCTGGACGAGCCTACCGCGGGCCTCGACCCGCAAAGCCGGATCGCATTGTGGGAGATCCTGGGCAAGCTCCACGGTGAGGGTCCTACCATCTTTGTCAGCACCCATAACATGGAGGAAGCCGATTCCCTGTGCGACCGCCTGGCCATAATGGACCACGGGCGGATCCTGGCCCTGGACACCCCCGAGGGACTCAAGGCTTCTGTCGGTGCCGACACCATCGTCAGCGTGACTGCTGCCGGGGACATGGCTGTTCTCGGCAGGCTGCTGGAGGAGCGCGTCGATGGAGCTCTGCGCGCGCAACAGGTGGGAGGCACGATCCAGCTTCACGTCAAAGGGGCGACCGGTGTGCTGCCGGAGGTAGTGACGGTTGCGGAGCGCGGGGGGTTCACCATCACCGATCTTTCCATCGCCGAGCCGAGTCTCGAGACAGTCTTTATCAGCCTCACCGGAAAGGACCTACGCGACTGATGGACAGAATCGTCACCATTCCTCAAACGCCGGTCACGAAGTGCCAGGCTCCCCGCCCCACCAGATCGGCTTCCAGCGCCAGTTGGATCGCTTTCCGGGCCCTCTTGTTACGAGACCTGGTGGTGCTGCGCAAGAATCTGGGCGCCTTCATCCCCCGGACGGTGCTGCAGCCGTTTCTCTTAGTGTTCATCTTCCTGTACGTATTTCCCAAGATCGGGACTTCTGTGGGCGGTAGCGGCGCCGCCGAGTCGGGGTTCGCAGCGGTGTTGATTGCCGGCACAGTCGGCCTTTCGATAATGTTCCAAGGGATCCAGGCGGTGGCGCTCCCGATGGTGCAGGAGTTCGGGTACACGAAGGAGATCGAGGACCGGGTGCTGGCCCCGCTGCCGGTGTGGACGGTGGCGGTTGGCAAGGTTGCCGCCGGAGCCATCCAGGGGCTTATCGCGGCCGCCATCGTCTTCCCGGTCGCCGCCGTCGTCCACGTGAGGGAGATCCAGGTCCACCTGACCGTCCACTGGCCCATCCTACTCACGATGCTGCCTCTCGCATGCGTGATGTGCGCGGCGCTTGGCCTGACTTTCGGGACGCGCTTCGACCCCCGCCAGGTGCCCGTGCTGTTCGGCATCATCATCCTGCCCATGACCTTCCTGGGCGGCACGTACTACGCGTGGACGACGCTCGCACCCGTCAAAGTGGGGGCATGGTCGTGGCTGCAGACCGTGGTCTTAGCGAACCCGCTGATCTACGTGACGGAGGGTTTTCGCGCGGCACTGACTCGGTCGCCTCACATGCATCTGTACGCCATCTACCCGGTGATGACGGGATTCTGCGCACTGTTTATGTGGCTGGGGATAAAGGGCTTCCGCAAGCGGGTGCTGAGCTGACGGTTTGGCCGGCGCCGCCAGAAGCCTGGCGGCGTCGGCCTCGAGGCTTCGTAGCAGCCTAGACCGCTACGTCGGCCACTTTCTCAAGAACCTGTGTCGTCGGCTTGCCCCCTTGATCGCCGGCCCATTCGACCGCCTCGTGGAGCTCGTAGGAGGCCGCGAACTTCTTCGCTTTCTCCAAATCGTCCCAGTCGAACAGAACAACGAGTTCGCTGGGATTCTCGGGAGCGCGGTAAATACTCCCGCCCTTGCATCCGTTCATCCGGCGGCGCCCGGCATCGTCGTCGAAGACCTTCTTGAATCGCTCGTAGTCCGGCACCGTGTGATGGATGAGCAAGTACGGCAGGACCCAACTCCTTTCCGAGGGACAAGGCCCATACCCGCCCGCCCGTTTCCATCGAGCGGTCCGGCCGACCTATGGCACAGTGTATTACTTACCCACCGAGACCTTTGACGACACGCCTCCGCCGCCGAGAGCTGCTGTGAGATAGTGACAAGAAAGCAAGTGGATATGCACTCACACTCTTCACATAGCCATCACGCGCACGGCCACGGACCGGAGACGGAAGGGACGTCCGGGACGCGGCTTCTGCTGAGCCTCGCCCTCAACCTGCTGATCACGATCCTCCAGATCATCGGTGGCCTGCTGGCCAACAGCCTTGGGCTGCTTTCCGATGCTGCGCACAACTTCAGCGACGTGGTCGCCTTGGGCCTCAGCTACTGGGCCGTCCGCCTGGGAAGACGGCCCCCGACGCCCCGGCGCACATTCGCATACAAACGCGCGGAGATCCTCGTAGCGCTATTCAATTCCACCGTCCTCGTGGCGATCTCCGTCTATATCGTGATCGAAGCCGTTCGCCGGATCATGCATCCCCAGGAGGTGCATGGGCTCCTCGTCATCGGCTTTGCGGCGGCAGGTCTGGTCGCCAACGGCATCGCCGCTCTCTTGGTGAGATCCCGGCACCCCGATCTCAACATGAGGAGCGCGTTCCTACACCTGATCGGCGACGCGTTCACCAGCTTCGGGGTCATGGTGAGCGGCGCCATCGTGTACGCGACGGGCTGGCCGTACGCGGACCCAATCGTGTCGATCCTCGTCTCCGTTTGGATTAGCCGTGAGGCTTTCGAGATCATCCGCGGCACGGTGAGCGTGCTCATGGAAGGCACGCCGGAAGGGCTCGAGCTCTCTGAGGTAGACCGGGCGATGTCCGAGGTGCCGGGGGTCAGAGGCGTCCACGATCTGCACCTCTGGTCTATCTCGTCCAACGACCTCGCCCTTTCGGCCCACATCGAGACGGACGAGAACGCTCTTTCCGAGACCACTCCTCTGCTGGCTGCGCTCAAGCACATGCTGGCCGACCGCTTCAACGTCGGGCACGTGACGCTGGAGATAGAGTTGTTCGGAGGCAGTTGCGCGGGCGACAGCTGCGACCTCGATTTTCGGGAACCGGCAGAAGAGATCGAGTGACGTGACGATAATGAGACTGCACCACGCGAGTTTCACGGTCACCAACTTGGAGCGCACGGTGGACTTCTACCAGCGCCTCCTGGGATTCAGGCTGCTATCGCGAAAGCACAGGAACGATCCGGGCCTGGGTACAGCGCTTTTCGGCACCGGCAAAGGCAACGAGCGGACGGTCGCCGACATCCTGATCGCCCATATGGAGCTAGACGGCGCGGGGATCGAGTTCATCCAATACG
Source organism: Thermoleophilia bacterium (assembly GCA_017882525.1). Classification (GTDB taxonomy): domain Bacteria; phylum Actinomycetota; class Thermoleophilia; order RBG-16-64-13; family RBG-16-64-13; genus Chersky-299. Next base: position 1,214 of record JADGPI010000042.1, on the reverse strand, counting down.
TGGACCCCGCCTCCGCGCCGTACCACAGCGATCCTTCCGTGGCAGGGTCGGGGCATCTGGCCATCTACGTCGACGGCATCGAATCCGAGCGGGAACGGTTACTCGCCGCCGGCGTCGAGTTCCATACGTCCGTGAGCGTCATACAAGAAACCGGCAGCTCGGTATGGAAATGGTGCTACTTCAGGGATCCGGACGGCATCGTGGTCGAACTCGTGGAGAGGGTCTCTATGCCTACGGACTAGCGGCCGCTCCTCGGTCGGCCGGCATCTCGCCCCCATACTCCTCGACCAGCCTATACCCAACCCCTTGCTCGGTGAGCAAGTATCGCGGCTCCGCCGGATCTTCCTCCAGCTTGTGCCGCAGGCTCGCCACGTACATCCTGGGATAGTGCGTCTGATTCAGACAGCCCGGACCCCACACTTCCTGCAACAAGTGACGATGAGTCAAGACCTTCCCGGGATTGCGGACGAAGGTAGTGAGCAGCCTGTATTCGATGGGGGTGAGATGCACCTCCCGGCCGCCGACGAACACGCGCCGGTTCGCAAGATCGACCAGTAGATCACCCACTTGGAACCGAGACGACTCTTCCTGGCCACCCGCCTTGAGTACGGCCGCGTGCCGGAGCGCGACTCTGATCCTGGCTAGTAACTCGGGCACCCCGAATGGCTTTGTCAGGTAGTCGTCCGCGCCTGCGTTGAGCGCGTTGACTTTGTCGTTCTCCTGCCCCCTGGCCGAAAGGATGACGATCGGCACCTGCGACCACTCGCGCACACGACCGATGATGTCCATGCCGTCCATGTCCGGCAGCCCCAGGTCAAGTACGACGAGATCAGGCATCCGGGAAAGGATCCGCTCTATTCCCTGGCGTCCGGTCTCCGCCTCGGCCACCTCGTAACCCTGGTTCTCAAGAGCCGCCTGCAGAAAACGCCGGATAGGGGCGTCGTCCTCGATCACCAGCACGTGGGTCGCCATGCCCGCCGACTCTTTGGCACTCATGTCATAGCCTCCTGTTCGTCCCCCATCTCTAGGTCTGGAGGCGATCCTTCCAGGGGCAGCGCAAACGCGAATCGGGCCCCTCCGCCCTCTCGGTTCTCTGCCCAGATGCGGCCGCCGTGAGCCTCCACGATCGCCCGAGCTATCGCGAGGCCGAGTCCCACGCCTCTCTCAGTTGTTGCCGAAGATGCCGAGCCCCGAAAGAGCTTGTCGAACACCCT
>JADGPI010000253.1 GCA_017882525.1 Thermoleophilia bacterium | reverse complement strand
TCCAGACCGAGACCTGGGGCGAAGTGCCCGCCAACCAGATCAGCGTGCTTCTGGCCGACGGCAAGACCCGTGCGGATGCCGATCAGATCGCCCAGGCCTGGGGCGGCACGGTGGTGGGCGAGCTCGAATACCTCAACCTCTACCAGATCGAGACGGCTGGGACCACCGAGTCCGACCTCCGGGCGGCTCTCGACAAGGCGACCGCGACCGCCGGGGTGGAACTCGCCTTCCCCAACCAAGAGGTCTACCTGGCTGACGAGATCTGGGGCGTACGCCGGAGTCCGCTCAACGACCCGGTCTACAGCGGAGAACTGGGAAAAGGTAACGCGCTCATCGGGACGGAGAAGGCCTGGAGCTACATCAGGGGCTCCGGCCTCCCCGTCAACCCCGTCAAGATGGGTTTTCTCGATGAGGGCTTTTACCGGACCAATGAACTCTCCGGCGGTGCGACCAAGTTCGAGTTTCCCGATCCCCCCGCCGGAGAGATCATGAACCCAGTGTTGGTGAAGGGCAATTGGAGCTGGGTCGCCGACCCTACGGGCAGTCACCTCAATATGACGGCCGGAATCGCGGGGGCCGACCCCAACAATGGAGGCATGACCGGAATCGCCTCAGCGGTGCTGGGAGACAAGCTGACCATATCCGTCATCGACATCTACGCAGGCAAATACGGCACCGACCCCGAACAAATACCCGATCCGAACGACCCGAGTCAGTACGTGTGGAGCGACGGCAAGTCCTACACCGACGGCGCCATTAGGGCCGCGCTCAAACAGGTCCAGAACAACGCCAAGGTCATCAATTGCTCCTTCGGCGCCGCGAAGCCCAGCCCAGACAACGCCGCGGTAGCGGCAGCCTGGACCAGACTCTTCCAGAAGATGGCCCGGGACCATCCCGACGTGATCTTCGTCTGCGCCGCCGGGAACGAGAACGGAGCGATCTCGAAGACCAACGACTATCCGGCCGGCGCGGGATCCGGTGAACCGAACGTGATCGTCGTCGGCAACGTCATGAACGACGGAGGCGGCCAAGCCGACACTGAGAGCAACTACGCTGGCCCCGGCGGCGAGGTCACCCTCTCCGCCCCCGGCGAACAGGCGGTGCAAGGGGTCGACGCAGACGGCCAGCCGATCGTCGCCGGATACTCGAAGGGCGGCTACACAAACCATGGCGGCGGCACCAGCGCGGCCGCGCCCATGGTCTCATCGGCGGCCACACTACTCACGTCCCTCAAGCCGAATCTCACCGCCGCGCAGATCAAGCAGATCCTGGTCGAGACCGCCCGTCCCGGGCCGGAGAACATGGGCGGCATCCTGGCCATCGACGAAGCGGTGTTCAAAGTCATCACAATGGTCCGCGCCGAAAAGAAGCTGCTGCCGGAACTCACCCGCGAGCAACTCGAGGCCATGGGCGGGATCGACGCAGTGGCGACCACCACGGACAAACCGAACGTCTACAGCGTACGGGGCATCCTCGCCATGGCCAGCGACAACGGCACGGATGTGGCCATCAAAGGCTCGGAAGGCGTGTCGGTGAGCGGCAGCACCACCCAGCACATCGTCGATGCCAGCGGCGAGGCCCTTTGGCCGACCATCACGGTCTCGGGCGCCAACCCGACCGTCACGGTCACCCGCAAGGACACCGGCGCTGCCAGCGTCATCAGCTTCGATGCCCACGCCTGGAAGCTGGAGGTGGACGTGACCTGGAACAAGACCCCAAACGAGCGCGAGTTCACGTTCGTCTGGACTGCCGAGATCGCGGCTGATGCCAGCGGCCACCTGACCGGCAAAGGCGAAGGCACATATCATGGCCTCGGGATGACGGTGGCCAGCGACGGGAGGACCGAGGATGGGACCTACACCACGGATGCTTCGTTCGCAGTGGACGTGAGCGGCACGATCGCGGCCGGCGAACAGGGCCACGTGTTCTCGATCACTCCAGTCTTGGGCGAATACACCGTCACTAATGCGGTGTTCAATTCCGCGAGTCCCCAGGATGAGCTCCGCGCCTCGATGGATAAGAATCTGCCCACGATCCTCAAGGAGGGATTCGTCAAGTTCGACTTCACGGCCGCTGCCGGTAAGCCGGTGACGGTGCCGATCACCGTTGGGAAGTGCTCGGGCACAGCCACGCTTACACCTGTCTGGTAGCGTCGCGCCGTAGGCGGGAGGCCATGGACAGCCGGTGTCTGGTCAGCTCTGCACGCCCTGCATCCTCCCTTCTGGTGGGATTGGGTGAGCTGGGACAGGGAGCAGTCACCTTTCACTCTGACGGACCATGTAGGTCCTCTCTTCTCTCTGCACCAGCTTCACGTCCTGCCGCCCGCGGCTCCTGATGGCCGTGCGCAGTCCAGCTCAGAGCGTCTCCGGCTTCACGCCTCCAGCGAGATCTCCATCGACTCCGCACCCTGTGCGATGAAGTCGGCGACGATGTCCGAGTACATGCTCTGAGTGCGTCGGTTGGGGATTTCGCTCGGGGTGAATGTATAAAGCTTGGGCATGGGAGGCTCCTTCCGGGTCTGGGTGTGGTCGGGCGCAGTGTTGACCATGGAGCGGGCAGCGAGAAACAGGGGCTACTCCCCCACAGCCGCCCCAAGAGCGGCCTCGATCTTAGCGACAGCCTCCGCCCGCATCCCGGGCAAGACATGGCTGTAGATGACGGCCCAGCTCACTGGCTCAGCACGAGGTTCCCGGCACCGCGGGGCAGCCTGAGGAACTGAGGGGCGGATCCAGCCGAGACGCAAGCGTTCGACGCGACGACGTGACGGTCACTGGCCTCGTCTGTCCGAGCCTCGGCGTATGCTATTCCCACATGAAGACGGGAACTGCCACCCTACCGCTCCACGGCGGCAAAGCGCCTGCTTGGCTCTTTTCGCGCATGCGGCTCCTGGCCCGCGAGATCACTCTTGCCATTGTGAGCGAATACAGCCCGGAAGAGATGTTGAGGCGGCTCTCCGACCCGGCTTGGTTCCAGGCTTTCGGGGCCGTTCTGGGCTTTGACTGGCATAGTTCAGGTGTGACGACCACTGTGTGTGGAGCCCTCAAGGACGGCCTCCGCGGGCTCGAGCACGAATCTGGCCTGGTCGTGGCCGGAGGCAAGGGCGGCGTTTCCAGGAAGACGCCGGGAGAGATCGAGTCCGCGGCAGCTTCGGGAGTGTTGTCGGTCGAGCCGCAGGGTCTCGTCTATGCAAGCAAGATGGCGGCAAAGGTGGACAGTTCGGGCCTCCAGGATGGCTACCAGATCTACCACCACAGCTTCTTCTTCACTCGCCAGGGCAACTGGGCGGTGGTACAGCAGGGAATGAACGACCTGAATCGCAAAGCCCGCCGCTATCATTGGCTCAGCGACACGGTGACGAATTACGTGGTTGAGCCCCACAAAGCCATCGCTTCGCAAGCCCCCGGCACTGCCGTGCTCAACATGGTGGCGAAAGAAAGCCTTCCTGCGCAGGACGTCGTGACTCAGCTCTCGCACGAACCCCCGGACCGTATCTTGAGGCGCTTGGACCGGCTGAAGCAGCTGTCTATGCCTACGCGCCATGCCGTTGAGCTGCGAGATATCCACCCCGACAACCTCAAGAAGATCTTCCTGTCCACGTACGAGCGGCAGGCGGAGAGTTTCGAGATCCTGCTCGGTCTGCCAGGCGTCGGTCCCAAGACCATAAGGGCTCTCACGCTCATCGCCGAATTGGTGTACGACACGCCTGCCAGCCGAAGCGATCCAGCGCTTTTTAGCTACGCCCACGGTGGAAAGGATGGCTTCCCGTATCCCGTGGACCGCGAGATGTACGACCGAAACGTAGAGGTCCTTCGAAGGGCCGTCGCCCAAGCGAAGCTCGGACGGACCGAACGGCTGGACGCTTTGCGACGCCTAGCCAAGGCTGCTTCACCCCCCGGGCGGCTACCTCATGGCCGCGAGGGGGCATGAAATGTGATTGACGTGGTCGACGCGGTCGCGTGGCC
>JADGPI010000252.1 GCA_017882525.1 Thermoleophilia bacterium | reverse complement strand
GGTCCCTATCTGTCGTGGGCGCAGGAGATTTGAGGGGACTCGTCCCTAGTACGAGAGGACCGGGATGAACAGACCTCTGGTGTATCAGTTGTCGTGCCAACGGCACCGCTGGATAGCTACGTCTGGATCTGATAACTGCTGAAAGCATCTAAGCGGGAAGCAGACCCCGAGATGAGATCTCCCACTAGGTAACTAGGTAAGACCCCTGGTAGACCACCAGGTTGATAGGCTGGATGTGTAAGGGCAGTAATGTCTTCAGCAGACCAGTACTAATCGGTCGAGGTCTTGACTTAAACATCACTCCGTCACTATGCAGATTTGAAGGTTCGCGTGATCCGGGATGTGCTTTTAAAGTTTCCGGTGACCATAGCGAGAGGGAAATACCTCTTCCCATTCCGAACAGAGAAGTCAAGCCTCTCAACGCCGATGGTACTGCACGGGAGACCGTGTGGGAGAGTAGGAAGTCGCCGGGATTATCTTCGAGCCCGCCAGTGATGGCGGGCTCATCTGTTTTTGGGGCCCTATTTGCATTTTGGCGCTCTTTTGCCCCTTGGAATCGGGCGCTGATGGTTCTGCAGGTTAGGACGACTGTTTGTGCAGCCCCTGTGAGCCCCTATAATGCCTTTTGAGATTCACAGCGGTTCAAGAGCGTGCAACACTGGAGGAACACCGTGGTAGCCAAAGTCGAGTGGGACCTAAGAGGTCTGATCATCCCCTTGATAACGCCGTTCAAGGACGATCTGAGCATCGACTTCGCCGGCTTAGCTGAACTCGTCGACTACTACATCGAAGAGATCAAGGTTGACGGCTTGGTGCCGTGCGGCACAACGGGAGAGTCGGCCACCCTTTCCCACCAAGAACACGTCGATGCCATCCGTACGGTCGTAAAGAAGACTGCGGGACGCGTGCCGGTGATAGCCTCGACAGGTTCGAACTCGACCAGGGAGGCCATTGAGTTGACCACCCTCGCGGCGGAGATCGGCGCGGATGCTACTTTGCAGGTCTGTCCCTACTACAACACGCCCACTCAAGAGGGACTTTTCAAGCACTTTGCGGCTGTGGCGAGAGCCTCACGGCTTCCCGTGATCCTCTACAATATCCCCGGCCGCACGAGTCGCAACATCGAGCCCGGCACCATCGCTCGCCTATGGCAAGAAATCCCCGAAGTCGTAGGCGTGAAGGACGCATCCGGAGATTTGCACCAGGCAATGGACATCTACCGCTCGACCGACCCCGCGACGTTCCAGCTCTACTCGGGAGAGGACGCAATGACTTTGGCCCTGCTCTGCCATGGAGCCGCCGGGGCAATAGCGGCGGTCGGCCACGTGGTGGGCCGTGAGGTCAAGTCGATGTGCGAGGCTGTCTGGGAAGGCCGGATTTTCGACGCCCGCAGGATCCACTACCAGGTGCTCGATGTGGTTGACGCCCTCTTCGTTGAGACGAACCCGATACCCGTCAAACAGGCGCTCAGATGGCTTGGCTTGCCGGCTGGTCCGCTTCGCCCGCCACTTGAGCCCTTGACTGAGGCGGGGCAGCAAGTGCTGCGCACAGCCATGGCAGCAGCGGGACTGCTCGAGTAGCTATTCCTCACGAGCCGGTGTGCCGGCTCGGGGGATTTACCCAGGCTTTGGCAGGCAAACATCTTGACCTGAGTGACCGCACGTGGGCATCACACGGGCTCTGCTCCGCTCCCGGTACGACCAAAGTCGGGTCCGAACGCTCTCCTTGGACGCTATTGTGTGGAGGATGAATGGTCGAATCTGTTCAAGCATGGCGGAAAAGGGCCGATAAGTAAGGGTAGCGCGAACGTCCGACAAAGAGAGAAGGAGAGAGGTGCAGGTCTATTCCTACCTCGTGTCGCTGCTGGTCGGGCTGGTGATAGGCAGCTTCCTGAATGTGGTGATCTACCGGGTACCCAGGCACGAGTCCCTGGTGCGGCCCGGTTCCCATTGCCCCGGGTGCGGAGCATCAATCCGCTGGTTCCACAATATCCCCGTCGCGAGTTGGCTGGCCTTGCGCGGCCGATGCCGGGACTGCAACACTCGGATCTCGGTCCGCTACCCCCTGGTGGAGGCCATAACCGGCGTCGCCTTCGTGCTGGCGTACGCTCGCTTTGGCCTGGATTGGGAGACGCTCGTCGCATGGTTCTTCATTGCGGCCATGGTGGCCATCGCTTTCATCGATTATGACCACATGATCATTCCCACGAGGATCGTGCTGCCGGGTGCCCTCCTAGGGCTTATGGCCTCTGTCGCCCTTCATCCGCAACAGTGGTGGATGTATGTAGCAGGGAGTCTCGGAGCAGCAGCGTTCATGTTCGCGCTGGCAATGATCTGGGCCGGCGGCATGGGGCCAGGTGACATCCGCATGGCTCTGTTCATGGGCGCCGTGCTCGGGAAGTATGTCGTCCTCGCGCTGTTCATGGCGTTCCTCCTCGGAGGCATCGTCGGCGGCATTCTTCTTCTCACCAAGAAGCGCTCGCGCAAGGATCTGATCCCCTTCGGGCCCTATCTGGCTTTGGGCTCCGTACTCGCGGTGCTTGCCGGTCAGACGTTGATGAACGCTTACCTTGGTCTCTATCACTAACGTGTTCTTGAACCTCGAGGATAACGTGAGGCTTTCTTGTGCAAACCTCGACTCGTACGAGAAGGTGTCTTGTGGACGACGCTCCTTGCTTCAAGACTCCGTGCTAAAGTTGACGCTCTGCCGTGAGGCAGGAGTCGACTGTGAATCCGTCGAACAGAGGAAACTCTAAGTGTATTCTGAGTGAGGTTCTTAGCCAGCTTTTGATGACTGAGGTGAAGTAGTTGCAGTTGGGGGTATTCAAGTCTGGCGTTTTTGCACTCGACGTTGGTGGTTCGAGCGTCGTGGCGCTGCATATGACCGGTGACGCAACCGGCCTCAAACTGCGTGCCTGCTACGAGTGGCCGCTGCCCGATGGTTTGGTGGTAGACGGCGAGATCGTCGATGGCGATTTATTCGCCCGTGAGTTGCGTGCCTTCGTCGGCCAGCACAAGCTGCGCGGCCGGGCAGTGCATTTGGCCGTCAGCAATCAAAAGGTCATCGTCAGGAACATCGACATGCCGGAGATGACCGACGAGGAGCTCCGTGGCGCCATCGAGTTTCAGGCGCAAGACTACATCCCTATCCCCGTAGACGAGGTCGTCCTCGATTTCCAGGTTATTTCTAAGCACCTTGGCGCTGACGGGGCAGGAAGGCAAGAGGTCCTTTTGGTGGCCGCCCAACGGACCATGATCGACGTCTTCTTGCGCAGCATGAGGCAGGCTGGACTCAAGGTTGCGGGTATAGACGTAGCGAGTCTTGCGCTCGTCCGGGCCTTGGCGCCGCCAAGTTCGTTTCTGCCCGAGGGGGACGAGGCTGTTCATTGTCGCGGCATCGTGGACGTTGCGTCCTCGGTGACAACGCTTGTCGTCGCCGTGGACAGGGTCCCCAAGTTCACGCGGATCATCAACTTCTCGAGTGACCGTTTCCCGCGCTCTCTGGGCGAGCTTCGCCGCATACCCTTTGACGATGCGCAGACGATGGCTCAGCGGGTCGGGCTACCGGGCCCCCTGCCTGCAGACGACGAGTTGTATTCAGAGATGGTCGTATCTGAGACGAGGTCTCAACTTGCGCAGATAGCCGCCGAGCTCACTGACGAGATCCGGCGATCGTTCGACTACTATCAGGGCCAGGAGAATGCGGCCCCGGTGCAGGAACTGATCCTGAGCGGGCGGGGTGCCCTCGTGCGCAACCTCGACGCGCACGTGGCAGAGGCCTTGGACATACCGGTCAGGATCGGCAACCCCCTGACGCGGATCTCGCACAACCTCAGCGGAGTGGCGGACGAGAGCCTGGCTTTCTTGGCCCCATATCTAGCTGTCGCCATCGGCTTGGCCATTCCCGAGGAAGACTGACGTGCTCAGGCGAATCAACCTCGTGCCTCCCAGCGAGAGGCCTCGTACCACGACGGATGTCGGGGTCTTGTTGATGATCGTCGTCGTCGTGCTCGTGATCGCGGCACTCGCCTTCGGCTACTACAGCGCCAAGAGTAATCTCTCCAGCAAGAATGACGAACTTGTCGGCGTGCAGCAACAGAACGCCCAGCTGCAAGGCCAGTTGCAGACGCTCCAGCAGTTTCAAGCTCTGCAGAGCAAGCGCGTCACTGTGGAAAAGGTAGTGCAAGGCATCTACGCCGGCCGCACGCTGGTGTCGGATATCTTGGACGAGGTAAGCCTCGTCGTTCCGGATAATGTCTGGTTTACCGACATGTCGCTTACTGCCTCTAATCCCGGTTCGGCGACTCCTGCCACCACGGTGACCGACAACGCTTTTACTATTGACGGCAATACCTACGGCTTCGACAACGTTGCCCAGTTTCTTGTCCGGCTTCAGCTGGTCCCTGGCTTGACCGACTCGCGCCTCCGTTCCGCAGGGCAGGCCTCAGGCAGTGTCGATCCTACAAAGCACGTGGTCGGCTTCAGCTTGGGCGGGTCTGTCACGAACACTCAGGCGCCCGACGCCGCTCTCCCCATGAGTCAGGTGGAGGTTCAGGCGCCGTGAACCGAAGGATTGTCTACATCTTATTCGCTGTTATCGTCGTCGTCGTGATCGGGTTGGGATGGTTCGCCCTGATCAGTCCTACGCGCCAGGACGTCGCGACCACGAATAGTTCGATTACTGCGGAGCGCGACAAGCTGGCGACCACTCAGGCGCAATTGAGACAAGCCGAAGAGACGAGCAAAGAAGGCAGACAGAATCAAGCGCGGCTTCTCGAGCTGACGAAGATGGTGCCGAACGGGGACGAAATCCCGAGCTTGCTGCTGCAGATCCAGGACTTGGCTAACGAGTCAGGGATCAGCTTCATGTCCATTACTCCCAGCGACTTGATCCAAGTGAACGATTACCAGATACTTCCGCTGCAAGTGCAGTTCGAGGGCCGTTTCTTCGACCTGAGCGATTTCGTATATAGAGCCGAGCAGATGGTCGCCGGGCCGGGCAGGCTTCTTGCCATCAAGACGCTCGGGTTGGTTCCCAACTCAACGGACGCATCTTCGTCCGGCAGCGTGGCGTCGAGTCCGACTCTCAAGGTCAGCATGGTCCTCTACGCGTTCGAGATGAATCCGTCTATCAAGAAATCGGCGGCCGCGGCCACGACGCCAAGCGCGCAGCCGAGTACGACCGCGACTACCGCTGCCGGCTCCACCGCGACCACAGCGGCTCCGACGAGCCAATAGGGAGACGACGTGAGGAAAAGCACTTTCACCTCCGCGCTCCTCATCGTCATGCTTGCTTTGGCAATCGGATGCGTATTGGTCGGTTGCATGGGCGGAGGCACGGCCAGTACCAGTCTGTCCATCGTGACGTTGCCGGCAACGACCCCTACAACCGGCGCGTCGACGGCCACGACGGCTCCCTCGGCGGTGGACGCGCTCTCGACGTTCAAGAGTAAGGATCCATTCATCCCGCAGGCCATTCCTCCCACTTCCAGCACGACGACCACCGCAAGCGCGACGGTCACCACTGCCACCAGCGGAGGCACGAGCACAACGTCTTTTGGCTCCACCACGACGACCACGAGTAACGGCAGCGGCAGCACAACTACCACCACTCAGGCCACCACGACGACGACGGCCCCTCACGGTACGAATGATCAGCTCCACAGCCTCAAGGTTCTGTCAATAAGTACGGTGAACGGCTCGCCGGTCGTGACTCTCCAGGTGGATAGCACCGTATATAGCGATTTGAGCAAGGGTCAAACGATCTCGACCAGCTTTGGGCAGATCAAGGTGCTTGACATCAATGCGTCCAGCCAGACAGTGACCCTTCTCCACGGTAGCGAGACTGAGCTGCTCAGCGTGGGCCAGACGGTACTCAAGTAGGGTTGCGACCGAGGAGAGTGTAGTGTCTGATCGTGACTTCTCACGGCGCCGGAAGGCGCCGCGTTCGTAAGGGGGAGCTGATGGGCCATCTACGACTGTCCACCGCCGGCGAATCGCACGGACCGGCAGAAGTCTGCATCATCGATGGAGTCCCCGCTGGGCTCCCATTATCCAGGGAAGACATAGATGCGGATCTGAGCCGTCGTCAACAGGGATACGGCCGCGGCGGCCGGATGCTTATCGAGACCGACCGCTGTCGCTTCCTGGCCGGCGTCCGCCTGGGGAAGACTCTGGGCACTCCCATCTGCATCTTAGTGGAGAACAGGGACCACGCTAACTGGACCGAGACAATGGGGGTGGAGGAACCGGAATCCGACCCGCCCGCGGCGGCGCTTACGGTACCTCGCCCCGGCCACGCGGATCTCGCGGGCGCTGCGAAATTCGCGCAGGATGACCTCCGAAACGTGCTTGAGCGCGCGAGCGCCAGAGAGACCGTGGGGCGAGTAGCCGGGGGGGCGGTGGCCAAGAGGCTCCTCCTCGAGGCCGGAGTGCATGTACAGGGCCGAGTGCTGAGTGTCGGATCGGTCTCGTCGACCTCTCGGGTGGATTTCGCTGACCCGGCTAGCGTGGACTGGACCGCGGTCGAAAGATCTTCTTTCGGCTGCGATGACGAGCGAGCAGACGCAAGGATGCGGGAAGAGGTGGATACGGCTCGCGAAGCGGGTGAGTCGCTCGGTGGCGTCTTCGAGATCTGGTGTTGGGGGTTGTGCCCTGGACTTGGCGGCTTCAACCAACCCGGGGACCGCCTTGACGGGAGGCTCCTGGGCGCGGTGGCAAGCATACCGGCGATCAAAGGCGTTGAGGTGGGGGAGGCCTTTGCCGGTGCGAAGCTGTCCGGCTCCAAGGTCCATGACCATATCGTGCTTCTCGAACAAGAGGATAGTGCATGCGTCGGCCGGCCGACGAATCGTTGCGCTGGGACTGAAGGTGGGATCTCAAACGGTATGCCGCTGGTGATCCGGGCGGCCATGAAACCGATCCCTACGCTGACGAGGCCCCTGCCTTCCGTGGACCTGCGCACCATGACCGCCGTGGCGGCCCATGTGGAGCGGAGCGACGTCAGCGCGGTGACCGCGGCTCGGGTCGTGGGCGAGGCCATGGTGGCTCTTGTGGTCGCCGATGCGTACCTTGACAAGTTCGGCGGGGACCACATCGCAGACTTTAGGCAGGCTGTAGCTGCCTATGAGAAGCGTCTCGGGGAGAAGGGTCTGTGGCGTCGGTCGTGATCCTGTCCGGGTTTATGGGGAGTGGGAAGACGAGCGTCGGTCTTGCGGCCGCCCAGCGACTCGGATGGGCTTTCGTTGACCTTGACGCAGAGATCGAGCGGCAGGAAAGGATAAGCATCCCGGATATCTTCTCAGCAAGAGGTGAGGCGTACTTCAGAAAGGTAGAATCCGAATCTCTGCAGGCAGTGGTGCGTGCGGGGCATTTGTCGCCGGGGATGGTACTGGCACTTGGGGGAGGAACGCTAACAGATCCCGCGGCCGTCCAGTTGGTCAAAAGTGTTGGGTACTTGGTATACCTTGAGGTCGATATAGGAGTCGCGTGGGAGAGAGTGGCGGCGAGCAGCCGGCCGCTCGTCGGAGACAAGCAGGATTTCGAGGAGCTTTTTGAGCAACGGGTGAGGGTCTACGAGAACACCGCCGACCTGATACTGCCGGTACGTGAGAACACCGTTGAAGAGCTTGCGGAGGATGTGGCCGCCTTTGCCTTGGGGCCGAAGGAAGCGGACGCATGACTTGGCGGATGGACCTCACCTCCACGGGCAGGCCTTCAGTCATCTTAGGCGGCAGCGGGAGCTTGGACGCGCTCGAAGAACGAG
>JADGPI010000251.1 GCA_017882525.1 Thermoleophilia bacterium | reverse complement strand
GTGATCTGGTAGGGATCGGTATCAGAGAGCTCTACGCCGAGGGCGCCGACCACACAGAAGACCTGGTGTGCATGTCCGGGGAGAACACCAACCCCTACGGTTGGACTTTCACGGACAGGATGATCCGTCCGGGCGACCTCGTCTACGTCGACGTGGACGGCGCCTCCTACCAGGGCTACAAGACCTGCATCTACCGCACGTTCTGTTGCGGCAAGGCCAGCGGTGAGCAGAAGGAGCTCTTCGCCGAGGCCAAGGAGATGCTTCTGGCCGGGATGAGCGCGGTGAAGCACGGGGCCACCGACCACGACGTTCTCGCGAAATTCCCTGATTCCCCGGGTTATTGGGGCTGCGACACCTGGTCGGAGGTCAACGCCTACGCATGCGGCCACAGCATCGGCTTGACCCTGCACGACCTGCCCATGATCTTCTACTCGCACCGCGAATTGGGCCTGCCGCCACACGAGCTGAAAGCCGGCATGACGATGGCCTTTGAGACGTACGCGGGCAAAAAGGGCGGAAAGCACGGGGTCCGTATCGAGGACATGGTCCTGGTGACCGAGACGGGCTACGAGCTTCTTTCCCTGTTCCCGCAAGAGTTGATCGAGTGCTGGATACCGTACTAGGCGACGGCCGGCCTGGCGCCGTGCCTCGCACCAGCCCCGGCGCGACTCGCGGCACCGGGCAGGCCATCGGAGCATCCGGTCGTCCGACGCCCGGCGAGCTTGACCGAAGCTGGTAGAATCGAACTCAGGTAGTTCCCCGCCCGCGGCGCCCACGAGGGCCGCCGCTGTCCACCAGCTGTGACGAGGAGCGTGACGCATGAGCCGCCTGGAGAAACTCTACGAAGGCAAGGCCAAGATCGTCTATGCCACGGACGATCCCGACGTCTATATCCAGGACTTCAAAGACAGCGCCACAGCATTCGACGGCACCAAGAGAGGGACCATCCTCGCCAAGGGCCAGACCAACAATGCCATCTCCGCCCGGTTGTTCACGCTTCTGAGCGAGGCTGGTGTGAGGACCCATTTCCTGGGACTGGATTCCGATACCGCGATGCGTATCCGCCGTCTCGAGATGCTCAAGGTGGAGTTCGTGGTCCGGAACGTGGTGGCCGGCTCCCTTGCGAACCGCATTGGGTACCCGGAAGGGGCGGCGCTGAAGAAGCCGCCGCTCATCGAGTACTACTACAAGGACGACGCCCTCCACGACCCGCTCCTCTGCTTGGGCCACCTCGAGGAACTGGGTGTGGTCACGCCGGAAGAGCTGAGCGAAGCCACAGCCATGGCGCGCAAAGTGAATCAAGTCATCGGGGGGTTCTTCGCCGACCGCGGCCTCATCCTGGTTGATTTCAAGCTCGAGTTCGGTCGCGACCGCGACGGGAACCTCGTGCTCGGCGACGAGATCTCTCCCGATACCTGTCGGTTGTGGGATGCAGAGACGAAGGAGAAGCTCGACAAAGACCGCTTCCGCCGCGACCTGGGTGGGGTCGAGGACGCCTACGCCGAGGTTCTGCGCCGGGTGCTCGCCGGGGGAACGCCCGATTGGGCAGGGGACTGAACGTGTACAAGATCGCGGTCTACGTGACGCCCAAGCACGGTGTGGTCGATCCGCAGGGAGCGGTGATAGAGCGGGCGCTGCCTGCGCTGGGTCACTCCGGGGTGGGCAACATCAGGGTCGGCCGGTACATCACCGTGGAGATGGATGCGGCGGACGAGAAGATCCTCGAGGCCGAGGTGGATTCCATGTGCCGGCAGCTGCTGGCGAACCCCATCATCGAAGACTACCGCTTCGAGATAACCAGGGCCGGCGAGGGGGCCTGAGGTGGCCGGAGGCTCCGTCCGTTTCGGCATCGTCGTCTTTCCCGGCTCCAACTGCGACTACGACGCTCACCATTCGCTCTCGACTTTCCCGGGCACAGAACCGTACTACCTTTGGCACAAAGATCACGATCTGAAGAACGCGGACTGCATCATCCTTCCTGGGGGATTCTCATACGGGGACTATCTCCGCACCGGTGCCATCGCCCGGTTCAGCCCTATCATGCGGGAAGTGGCAGCTTTTGCCGCCTACGGGGGTCTGGTCCTTGGCATCTGCAACGGGTTTCAGACGCTCACCGAGGCGCACGTCCTTCACGGCGCGCTTCGCCGTAATCGCGGTCTCCGCTTCATCTGCCATCCCCAGTACTTGCGCGTGGAACGAAACGACACCCCATTCACGAGCCACCTCAAGGTGGGCCAGGTCATCCAGGTGCCGCTCAATCACAATGAGGGCAACTGGACGGCGGGAGCCGAGAGCCTGCAGCTTATCAAAGACCAGGGCCTTGTGGCTCTCCGTTACTGCGATGCCGAGGGGCGAGTCAGCGACGCCGCCAATCCCAATGGTGCCACGGACAACGTGGCGGGTATCTTGAACGAGAAGATCAACGTCCTGGGCATGATGCCGCACCCCGAGCGGGTGTGCGAAGAGCTGGTGGGCGGCACCGACGGGCGCGCGATCTTTCAATCGATGGTCGATCACGTACGGGGAGGATGATCTTATGGCCGGTCAGACGGTTTGCCCGCGCTGCGGATCCCGAGACTCGTTCGCCAAGGGGTACCTGCCGGACACGTGTGCCTGCAGGGTGTGCATGAGTCAGTTGGATTGGCGGGAGATCCCCGGCTGCGGACCGGATTGCGGGCCGGCAGCCGAGCCCGAGGCCACGGTGGAACAAGCTGCCGACAGCGAAAAGTCGGCGGCGAGTGAATGGGGCCTTGATGACTGAGCTCTTCGAGCAGTTGGGCCTCACCCGGTGGGAGTACGAGCAGATTCGGGGGATCCAGCGCCGGGAGCCCACTCACGTAGAGTTGGCGGTCTTCTCGCTCATGTGGAGCGAGCACTGCGGGTACAAACATTCCAAGCTCATGCTCAGGCGGTTCCCCACCCAGGGGGAGCACGTGCTGCAGGGTCCGGGCGAGAACGCGGGGATAGTGGACATCGGCGGGGGCGTGGCCGTGGCGATGAAGATCGAGAGTCACAACCATCCTTCAGCCGTGGAACCCTACCAGGGAGCGGCTACCGGCGTGGGCGGGATCATCCGGGACATCTTCGCGATGGGGGGACGGCCCATCTGCGGCCTTGATTCTCTCCGGTTCGGGGAGATAGAGCCGCCCCGCGGCGCCAACGGGCGAGCCGCGGCGATCCAGCCGGGCGACGACGCCAAGCAGGCGACTCTCAATCGGCAACGCTACCTGTTCGAGCACGTCGTGGCCGGCATCGGCGGCTACGGTAATTGCATGGGGATCCCCACGGTGGCGGGCGACATCTATTTCGAGGAACCCTATTCCGGCAACTGTCTGGTGAACGCCATGACGGTCGGTCTCGTGAACCACGATGAGATCATCCGCAGCACCGCGGCCGGTGTGGGAAATATGGTCGTGCTGATCGGCTCCAAGACCGGGCGCGACGGCATCGGGGGAGCAAGCGTGCTGGCCAGCCAGGTGTTCGATGAGACGCTGGAGGAGAAACGCCCGTCTGTGCAAGTGGGCGACCCCTTTACCGAGAAGAAGTTGCTGGAAGCCTGCCTCGAGCTGCTGCACGCCGACCTGTTCGTGGCCCTCCAGGATCTGGGCGCGGCAGGTATCACTTCATCGTCGAGCGAGATGGCGGCCAAGGGCGGCGTGGGCATCGACCTGCACGCGGACCGAGTCCCCTTGCGCGAGGCCGACATGGAGGCCTGGGAGATCATGATCAGCGAGAGCCAGGAACGCATGCTCGCCGTGGTCGCCCCGGAAAAGTGGGAGGACGTCGAGGAAGTCTGCGACCGCTGGGACCTCGACTCCACAGTCGTGGGCCAGGTGACCGACACTGGGCACCTCCGCGTGTTCTTCGGCGGAGAGATGGTGGGGGACATGGACGCGGTGGCGCTCACCGAGCCGCCGTGCTACGAGATCCCGCAGGAGAGACCGGCTCACGAGGTAGACGAGCCCGTGGACCCGGAGTCCTTCCCGGCTCCGGACGCTGCACTCGAGACTATCCTCGTCGACTTGGTGGGCTCGCCGAACATCGCCAGCCGGCGTTGGGTCTGGCAGCAGTACGACCACCAGGTGCAGCTGAACACGGTCATCATGCCCGGCGGCGACGCGGCGCTCCTGCGCATCAAGAAGAGCGGGGCCGGCATCGCTGTCTGCACCGACGGCAACGGCCGCCAGGCCTACCTCGACCCGTATCGGGGCGGCAAAGCGGCGGTCGCCGAGGCGGCAAGGAACGTCTCCTGCGTCGGCGCCAAGCCGATCGCCATCACCAACTGCCTCAACTTCGGCAACCCGGACAACGGACCTATCGCCTACCAATTGGCACAGGCCATCGAGGGCATGGCGGAAGCCTGCGAGGCCTTCGGCTCTCCGGTGATCTCCGGCAACGTCTCGCTCTACAACGAGAGTTTCGACCAGCCCATCTATCCCACTCCCGTGGTGGGCATGCTGGGGCTGATGGAGGATGTCACCCGCAACTGCACCACTGGGTTCAAGGCGGACGGCGACTTGGTCTATCTCTTGGGCGACGCCGTGCCCGCGCTGGACGGCTCGGAATACCAGAAGCGTTGGTATGGCCGGGTGGAAGGGCGCATCCCCGACGTCGACCTGGCTGCCGAGGTGGCACTCCAGGCCGCAGTGCGAAAGGCGATCGCGAGCCGGCTGCTGCGCTCGGCCCACGACTGCTCCGACGGGGGACTGGCCGTGGCGGTGGTGGAGTCCTGCATGGCCGGAAAATGCGGCGCCAAGCTGGCGTTGGATGCGCTGCCTTGGGTGGCGGGTTCAGCCGGTCCGGGCGCTGCCGGCGCTGCCGGCGGCTCTGGAACCGGCCCACTTGCTGCGCGACCTGACCTGGTGCTGTTCGGGGAAACCCCCACTCTGGTAGTGGTCTCCGTCGCTCCGGCTGACTCGGCGGCTTTCGAGGCGCTGTGCGCCGAGGCCAAGGTGCCCTGCACGCGGCTCGGCACGGCCGGCGGGACGAGTGTCGAGATCAGCGTGGCCGGGAAGAGCCTGACTGTGGAGGTCGGGGCCCTCGAAGAAGTGTACGAGTCGGCGCTGCCGCGAGCCTTAGGAGAATAATGCTGGACCAGTGGAATGACGATTCACCCCACGATGAGTGCGGGGTGTTCGCTATCTACGCCCCCGAGATGGACGTCGCCCGTCTCACCTTCTTCGCGCTGTTCGCTTTGCAGCATCGGGGTCAGGAGTCGGCCGGTATCGCCGTCACAGACGGGGCGAAGCTGACGGTCCACAAAGATATGGGCCTGGTCTCCCAGGTGTTCGAGGAGAAGATCCTACAGACCCTTCCCGGGCAACTCGCCATCGGTCACGTGCGCTATTCCACCACGGGGTCGAGCGAGACCCGCAACGCGCAGCCCTTTGCCCGCACTCGCAACGGCTCGTTCATCGCCCTGGCTCACAACGGGAACCTCGTCAACACAGATGAGCTTCGCTCCAATCTCATGCTGAACGGGCACGTGTTCGAGAGCACGTCGGACACCGAGGTGATCGCGGCCCTTCTGGCGGAGCACCCGTCGCACGACGTCAGGGCCGCTCTCCACGACATCATCCCCCGGCTCCGGGGCGCCTTCAGTGCGGTGCTTCTCACCAAAGACGAGGTCATCGGTTTCCGGGATCCATACGGCATCCGTCCCCTGGTGCTGGGCGAGTTGGACGGCCGCTATTGTCTCGCGAGCGAGTCGTCGGGGCTGGACATCCTGGGTGCCAAGGTGGTGCGGGAGATCGAACCGGGCGAGATCTGCTCCATCGGCAAGGACGGTTATCACATAGAGCAAGTGGGCAAGGGGGAGCGCGAGGCTCTCTGTATCTTCGAGTTCATCTACTTCGCCCGGCCGGACTCGGTGATGAAAGGGCAGACCCTATACGCAGCCCGCAGTCTCATGGGAGGGGAACTGGCTTTGGAGTCCCCCGTGGACGCCGACATGGTGATCCCGGTGCCCGACACCGGCAACTCTGCCGCTATCGGATATGCCGCCGCCAGCGGGATAACGTACGGCGAGGCGTTGATCAAGAACCGCTATATCGGGCGCACCTTCATCAACCCTGACGATCGCGTCCGCAAGCTGGGCATCCGCATGAAGTTCAACCCGCTCACTTCGGCTCTCAAAGGGAAGCGGCTGGTGGTGGTGGACGACTCCATCGTGCGCGGCAACACAACGAGGGCTCTGGTGCGGGTGTTGTTCGAAGCAGGGGCCACGGAGGTGCATCTTCGCATCAGCTCCCCGCCTATCGTCTTCCCTTGCTTCTACGGCATCGACATGGCAGACCAGGACGAGTTCATTGCCTTCGGAAAGAGTGTGGACGAGATCAGCCGCGAGTTGGGGGCGACCTCCGTCGCGTATCTTTCCCTCGACGGTCT
>JADGPI010000041.1 GCA_017882525.1 Thermoleophilia bacterium | reverse complement strand
CGATCCGGTTACAGTTGCGGCGCAGGGCCTCTCTCTCGAAACGCTCCAACAAGGCGGATCCCAGACCTCTCCCCCTGTGCCTGCGTCCGACGACGAACTCGTCGATGGACGCCACGCCGCCGATGAAATGGCCCTTCAGCACACCGAGCACATACTTGCGGCGCCGCACTATCAACGCAAACGGCTCGGCGCTCCAATCCAGGCGCCGTCCGAACGTCTCCTCGTCGGCGAGGGGCCATTCCTCCCTGAAGAAACGGGTCACGTCTCGCTCGTTGCCCCGGCCCACGTCCACGCGCACGCCGTACGCTTCGCTTTCGATCGCCGGCGCCTCGCCGTCGATCCCCGGTGCCACAAAGCGCGGCGCTCTTCTGCGAAAGTCCTTCTCGTGCAGCAGCACGACGTTCTCTGCCACGGCGCGACCGTCGGCGGATTGGCTAACAGCGGGATAGGCCTCTTCCAGTGCGGTGGCTGCTTCTCCAAGGTCACAGGCCCGCAGGAAGACTCCTACTAGGCCCGGGAGCGGCCGGTTCGAGCCGTCCTCTACCTTGATCAAACAGCCGAGGGACACCTCCGCGCCCGGGTCGGGTTGGAAGCTGGGTGGCACCGCGAGCGCCTGGACGCCCTCCGCTCCACTCTTGGCGATGGCCCGTGCTCTCCCGGCCCGCATGATCTTGGTGTCACGAAGCTCTTCCCCGGCGACAAGGTCGGGGCGGGCGAGCATGGCGTCGCGCACCCGGGCAAGCTCCGGCGTCCCTCCAGCTGCCAAGGACGCGTACAGCCAAGCTGCCTCGCACAGCCTGAGCCGCACCACCGGGACCCCGCACCCGTCTACTCCGCCCCACAAGGAACCGGGAGACCTGCGGGCCTTGGCGTCCCATCTGCGGCCCGGCTGTCCCGGCCCTCGAGCCAGGAGACCGCGGATAGTCCGCGCGATCTGCTGCTGCACCGGATGGTCGCACTCCCAGTACCCCGCGACCGGCGCCCCAAGGTGAAGTGCCATGGCCAGCATCCCCGCGTGCTTGCCCGAACAGTTGCTGTGCAGGACGGACGGCCCTTCCCGTCGCTCCTCGAGCCCCCGGCAGGCCGAGGGACTGAGCGGCAGGCGGACACCGCAGGCGAGCGCTTCAGGGCCGAGACCGAGGCGTTCGAGCAACGAGGCCACGATCTGCACGTGCATGGCCTCTCCGGCGTGCGAGCCGCACATGATCGCCAGCTCCTCCGAGGTGATGTGAAAAGCATCGGCAGCACCACTCTCCACCACCGCAAGCGCCTGAAACGGCTTAGCGGCGGAACGCAGGTGGATGGTGGTGAGCGGGTCTCCGACCCCCCCAAGCAACTCACCCCGGCTGTCGACCACCGCGATCGCGGCGCGGTGCACCGACTCGAGCTGCCCGCCCCGCACCAGAGCCATTACCGGCTCGAAACAGGGGTCGAACGCGGGAGCCAGCCCCGAAACAGGATCCTGAGATCTCATTCTTCCTTGGTGAGAGCGGCCCGGGCTTCCTCGAGATCATCCGGGCGTACCATGATGTCTTGTTTGCCTACGCCGTCGATGGTTACCGGAAGCACCCAGGAAAGGGCTTCGTGGTTGATGATCGCCTCGATGCCCGCGCTTCTCAGTCTAGCCACGATTATCTCCGCCTCGACCGGGTCGTAGAGGGTGACCAGAAGTACGGGAGGTCGGTTGTCAGAGTCCGAGCTCATCGCTTATCCCTTGCATGGCCGTCAGGCCTATTTCCAAGAACTCGTCCAGTTGCAGCCCCAGCTCGTCGCATGTCAGCATGTCCTCCCTTCGCGCCCCCCGGGCAAAGGCCGGCTCCTTGAAGCGCTTCTTCAGACTCTTGAGGGCCACAAGCTCCAACTTCTTCTCCGGCCGGATGAGCGCGGCGGCCGTGATCAGCCCCGTCATCGGGTCGCACGCAAGCAGTGCGCGATCCATCCGCGACTCGACCACCGACCCGTTCGCCGGATTGTGCGCCGCGATGGCCTGGAGGACCTCCTCGTCATCGAGACCTTCTTCGCGCAACCACTGCACCGTCAGAGTGCCGTGGGTCTCCATGGACTCGGCCGTCTGCTCGACATCCAAGTCGTGCAGCAGTCCGGCGAGCTTCCAACGTTGGACGTCCTCACCCAGCCGCTCGGCCAAGGCCCCCATGATCGCCTCGGTGGCCAGCATGTGCCGCACCAGGTTCTCATTGGCGACCCGTTCACGTACTAGGCATAGCCCAGTGTCTCGATTCACGAAACCGCCATCGCCCATACAGCCCTCGCCGCGCACGTCGCCTTTCTGACATCATCCTTGCTCCAGGAGGTTAGCCGCTCCTCCGCCAGTGCGAGCCATTCTTCGTCTGGTACCCATCGCCAGCCGATAGCACCCCCGGGCTCCAGCCTCACCTGTTCCGGATCGCCGAGCGACTGGCAGGACATGCTCACGGCCAGCAGCCGCTCCCCCTTGTACATGGCGAGATGCGCATAGCACGGGCCGGCCACCCCGATCGGCAGCCCGGTTTCTTCCGCCACCTCCCGCATGACCGCCTCAGTTAGATCCTCCATGCGCTCCACCCTGCCACCTGGCGGGTCCCACGAGTCCGACGGCTCGGTGCGATGAAGCAGGAGCCAGCGACCACCATCCTCGCTCCCAACGAGGCCCACCGCCGCCAAACGGACATACGGGGCTTCGGGATCGGCGGCAGGACCGCCGGCCATCGAGAAAGCGCCGCTCACGCGCGGCGGCCGGAGATGAGTCTCCTCGTGCACCGGCCCGCGCTCACGCCGCCGCCAGCCCCGTAAGCACCTGGACCGCGACCTCGCCGGCGAACTCCACCTGGCGCCGGCTCACATCCAAGTGGGTGACGAAACGGATGCTCGTCCGCTTTGCCAGGCCGCACAGCACCCTTCGCGCCTGCAGCGCCGCTATCGTTTGCTCCGCGTCCACACCAAGGCCCCCCAGCTCCGCGATGACGATATTGGTCTGAACCGGGTGGGTGATCTCGAGCCCCGGCACCTCGCGCAGGAAGCGGGCCAGAGTGACCGCGTTCTCGTGGTCTTCCGCCAAACGATCCACGTTGTGATCCAGTGCGTACAACGCGCCCGCCGCCAGTATCCCCGCCTGGCGCATGGCGCCGCCGTAGCGCTTGCGATTTCCCCGAGCCTCCTCGACAAAGTCCCGAGAGCCCGCCAGCGCAGAGCCCACCGGGGCGCCCAGGCCCTTGGAAAAACATACCGAGACCGAGTCCGCATTGGCAGCGTAGGCGGCCAGCGATGTGCCGCTAGCAACGCTCGCGTTCCAAAGACGGGCGCCGTCCAGATGCACCACCAGCCCGTGGGCACGTGCCATCGCCGCCACTTCTTGCATACGATCGAGCGGCCAAATGGTGCCGCCACAGCGGTTGTGCGTGTTCTCCATCTCCACCACACGCACCCGAGCAAAATGCTCGCCCTGGGGTCGGAGCATGCCGGCCACGTCCTCCGGATCGAAAAGACCCAACACCCCGGGGATGGTGCGGATCTGCAGTCCAGACAACGCCGCCGCCGAACCCCCTTCGTAATGCAGGATGTGCGCGTCCTCCTGAGCGATGACTTCGTCCCCCGGACGCGTGAGCGTGCGCAGGCAGAGTTGGTTGCCCATTGTCCCGCTCGGCACGAAAAGGGCGGCTTCTTTCCCCAGCAGCGCCGCCACCCGCTCCTGAAGCAGGTTGACCGTGGGATCCTCCCGATAGACGTCGTCGCCCACCGGCGCGTCGGCCATGGCTTTTCGCATCGCCGCGCTGGGACGAGTCACCGTGTCGCTACGAAGATCGACGAGTTCGAGAGCGTCGCTCATCTCTGCCTCCTGCTCATCGGGGAGTCGAATCGGGAAGACCGCCATCGACTGGTATGGTGGCCCCGGTAGTGGGGGTCTGCCGCGTGGCGAAGAAAAGGACCGCATTTGCCACGTGCTCCGCGGTCACCGCCACTTTGAGGAGGTTCCGACTGCGATAGTAGGCCTCCAGGCCTTCTTCGTCCAGACCGCGGGCGCGCATGCGGTCCGGCCCCACTTCCGCCCAGAGACCCGACCGCCTCGCCCCATGCCCGAAGACGGCGTCCGGAGCGACCATGTTCACGCGGACATCGGAGTCAGCGAGCTCGAGGCTCGCGATGCGGGCCAGTTGATGAGCCGCCGCCTTTGTGGAGCTGTAGGCGCCGAACTTGGCGCCGGGTGCGAAGACGTTCTTTGTCGAGACGAGCACGATGTCCCCGCCCGTGCCTTGCTGCTTGAAGTGGCGGCCGCTCTCGGCCAGCACGAGTAGCGTCCCCTCGACGTTCACCCGCTCCAACCGGCGGAACTGCTCCAACTCCATTTCCTCCAGCGAGGCGACCATGGCGATGCCCGCGTTGGCGACTACGAGGTCGATGCCACCCCATGTGACGGCGATCTCCGCGAAAGCTTGCGCGACCGATTGCGCATCCGTCACATCGAGAGGCACGCCGATGACCCGCCCGCCGAACCGGGAACCGAGGTCGGCGACGAGACTGTCCAGCGGATCGCCGGGCAGATCGGTGACCGCCACGGCGCAACCTTGCTCCAACAGCCCTTGAGCGATCCCCGCCCCGATAGCCCCGGCAGCGCCGGTCACGAGCGCCACGTGCCCGCGTAAGGGCGGCCGGTCGGCAGCGCCCAGTTTCGCGTGCTGCAATGTCCGATACTCCATGCGGAACAGCTCTTCCTCGGGCAGCCCGAGGTACGACCCGGTCGACCCCACAAGCGCTTTCACTTCTAGGGTGTGGGCGGTGATATCCCGGACGATTGTCGCCTCACGCAGATCGCAGCCCGCGCAGAGCGCCCCTAAGCCCGGGAGAATTAGCACCCGCGGCAGAGGGTCGAAGGCCTGCATCCCAGCGGGCATCAGCGCCGCCTGCCGCTCCAGGTAGGCCCGATATTCCTCGACGTACGCGGCGATCAGGCCCTTGAGTTGCCCCCTGAGCACTTCGGGCCCGTCATAGGCGGGCTCGTCCAGCCACGCCGGGAGCGCCTTTGTGCGGATGAGGTGGTCCGTGGTGAGCGGGCCGGTGAGCGCCAGTTCCTTGGCACCGGGCGTATCGACGAAATCCAGCACCTCTCGGTCGGTCAGGGGTAGAACGAGCACCCGGTCGTAGCGCCTGTCGGTACCCTCGGGCAGCCCGGCCAACATGCCCCGCACCATCGGCGCGACAATCGCGGCGCGGGCTCGTGCCGTTTCCACCGTGGTGGTCGGCAGCGAGACCGACGGCCCTTTTCGCGCCCCGGTCGAGCCCGCGCCTGGAGTTCCGAGCGCTGCCAAATGCTTCTCGGCCTGCGAGACCAGGCCGATCATCGTCTCATACGACTCGCGCGCCGAGTGCCCCCAGGTGACGATGCCGTGATGAGCCCATACCATCGCTTTGCAAGACGGTTCGTGGTCAAGGGCCGCCGCCACCGCGAGAGCCAGCTTGAACCCCGGGGTCACGTAGTCGAGAACGATCACATCGCTTCCGAGCGCCTCCCGGGTCACGGAGCGGCCATCCGGTCGGTTGGTCAATGCAAGCACAGCGCCCGCATGGGTGTGATCGACAAAGATGCCCGGGATCAAGGCGTGGACCAGAGCTTCTATGGACGGCGTGGGGCTGTCGGCAATCATCAGATGAGTGCGCAACTCATTCACCATGGCTTCATCGTCCAGCTCCGCCAGCCAGCGGAGACGCAGAAGGTGGGAGAGATCCAAACCGGGGTAGCCGTCGGGCTCGATCGCGGCCATATCGGCGCCGGACGCCTTCACGAAGAGCACCTCGATTCGTTCACCGAGAACGTTCTGCCACGTGCCCTTGACCGACGTGTTGCCCCCGCCATGAAGCACGAGACCGGGCTCGGATCCCAGGAGGCGGCTAGAATAGGTCCTGAGCGCCAGCGACTCTCCCCATCGCTCGCCATATCGGCCGACAAAACCGGCAGCCGCCTCATCGGACCACCTCGACTGCATCACGCCGACCTTTCCTCTCCCAAGCCTGTGCCTTAGGCCTGTGACTTCGCTTGCGCGAGCATGAACTCCGCGTTGGGGCCAGGAGATCTGCCGTCGAAGACCGCGCTGCCCGTGACGATCAGGTCGGCGCCCGTTGCGGCCACTTCCGCGATGTTCGCTCTTGTCACTCCGCCGTCGATGCACAGCAGTATGTCGCGTCCGGACGCGGCGATCATCTCCTTGGTCCGTTTGGCCCGGGTGAACGTGGAGGGGATGAACCGCTGCCCGGTCCACCCAGGGTCGACGGCGAGCAGCACCACCATCTCCAACTCGCCCAGCAAAGGCTCCAGGGTCTCGAGCGGTGTGCCCGGATTGATAGCCAGGCCTCGCACGACGCCCTCTTCCGGCCGGATGGACCCAGCCAACCTGCCGATCTCCTGCAGCGCACGATGGATGTGCACGGTGGACTCAACATGCACGGTGAGAAGGTCAGCTCCTGCCGCCACGTAATCCGCCAACTTGGGGATGGGGTCGTGGACCATGAGGTGCACGTCCTTGAGCATCCGCGTGCTGAGACCCCGGATGAACTGAGGACCTACTGTCATCATCGGGCAGAAGACGCCGTCCATGACATCCAGATGAAGCATGCCCACACCGGCCTCTTCCACTGCCTTCAGCTCTCGGCCCAAGTCCATAAGGTCTGCCGTAAGCACCCCGACACTGAAGGTGGGGCACAGGGCCCGGAGCCGCTTGAAGACGGCAGCCGATGAGGAAATGTCGGTCATCGGGTCACCTTGCCCCTCGCGAGCCCCGGGCTACTTCTTCTCGTTCTTGAGGGTCTGAAAGAGATCGTAAGCGTCTTCGGGCTTCATCATCTCGTGGACGACTTTTGAAACGGCCTGGATCATCGCCGTCGGCGCATCCGACTGGAAGATATTGCGACCCATGTCGACCCCGGAAGCGCCTTCGCTTACCGCCCGATAGGCCATCTTCAGGGCGTCCAACTCCGGGAGCTTCTTGCCACCCGCCATAACCACCGGCACCGGACAAGACGCGGTCACGGTCTCGAAATCCTTCTCGATGTAGTACGTTTTGACGAACTGCGCACCCAACTCGGCGATCATCCGGCAGGCGAGGCGGAAGTAGCGCGCATCGCGGACCATGTCCTTGCCCACGGCCGTCACTCCCAGCGTGGGAATGCCAAAGCGGAGGCCGAGGTCGACGAGTGTCGTGAGGTTATCTATCGACTGGGTCTCATGTTCCCCGCCGATGAAGACCTGCACCGCCATGGCAGACACATTCAGACGCGCCGCATCTTCGACGTCGATAGCCAACCGCTCGTTGGAGAGCTCCTTCAGGACGCTCGGGCCCCCGCTTGCCCGCACGACCACTCCCTGGCCAAAACTGGGCGGTATGGTGGTGCGGAGGATCCCGCGCGTGAGCATGAGCGCGTCGCAGTAGGGAAGTAGCGGTACGATGTTCACGTCTATACGCTCGAGCCCGGAGGTGGGGCCCTGGAAATAGCCGTGGTCGATCGCGAGCATCACCGTGCGCCCTGACGGCGGGCGGAAGATGCGCGCGAGCCGGTTCTGCATGCCCCAATCGAGCGCGGTGGAGCCTTTCAGGAAGAAAGCCTCACGTGGCACGGGAACGTCGAGGCAAAAATCCTTACTTTCTTTTACATTGTCGGTATCAGCCATCTGTGTCTCTCCGCTCGCGTAATAGGGGCCGGATGACGAAGATTCTATCAGGTGGGCGGTGACGGCCCGAGGGTATGCCACGCTGCGGAGCTAGCCGCGCGAGGAACTGGCGCGGCGCGGGCGAATGTAAACCGTTGGTGCAGAGAGCGGTCGGGGGGCAATGAGCAGAGCCGAGCACATACGGTGTCGAGAATGCCAGGCTTTAAACGACCCTGGAAGCGTGTTTTGCGCGCGCTGCGGGTCGTCCCTTCGCGGGCAAGGTCAAAGAGGTGGGCTGTACGGCCCGCCACGTCGAGGACCCGGAAGGATATTCTTGCGTTTCTTCCTGGCCCTGGTTCTCATTGGCACCGTGCTTGGCCTCGCCTTTGTAGTCGTGCGGAACACCGGCAATGGGCAGAGCACGCCGACCGATTCCGGTGTCGCCGGGACGCTCGCGTCCACCAGCACCACTCTCGCCTCAGGGAGTTCCTCCAGCACCACCGCGCCGGGCTCCGGCGATACGACCCTCACAACGGCTCCCCTCTCCGTGATTCGGCCGCTGAGCGCCAGCGCTTCCTCATCGCTCTCGCCTACGAACACCAACAACTTCCGGCCGCAGAACCTCCTGGATGACGATCTCCACACTGTGTGGAGTGAAGGGGCTAAGGGCCCAGGTCTTGGCGAGTCGGTGCGCTTCGACTTCGCTCAGCCCACACGGCTCGCCCGCATCGAGATCGCGAATGGCAATCAGAAGACCAAGGTCACGTTCACCGCGGATCCACGCGTGCGCACGATCAAGTTGGAATACTCGAGCGGCGCCACCCAGTTCGTCGAGCTGCGCGACACAGAAGACCTCCAGTACTTGAACACGCAGCAGACCTCTACGGAATGGATCAGGCTTACCATCGTCTCGGTGTATCCGAACTATACGACTCCGGATACGTCCCTTTCCGAGGTGCGTTTCTACGAGCTTCCGGCCCAGCTGTAGGGGCGGGTGGCCCCCCGG
>JADGPI010000040.1 GCA_017882525.1 Thermoleophilia bacterium | reverse complement strand
GCATGCGGGGGCACGGCTACAACTACCACCGCGGCCACGACCCCGACCACGGCAGGCGGGGAGACGACCACCACGGCGGCGGGCAGCACTACCACGGTGTCCGCGTCCGCGGCGGCCGGCCGCGAGATCAAGATCGGGGTGGTGTCGCCGCAGACCGGCGGTTTGGCCTTGTACGCCAAGCCGGACAAGTGGGTCGTGCAACAGATCTCGGCCGCTGTCAAAGACGGCGTCGTTTGCGGTGATGGTAAGAAGCACCCAATCAGCTTCAACATCGTCGACAGTCAGTCGAACTCCAACCGCTCGGCCCAGGTCGCCGGTGACCTGATCTTGAACTCCAAAGTGGACATGATCCTCGTTTCCTATAGCCCGGACAACGTCAACCCGGCGGCCGACCAGGCGGAGACGTACGGAGTCCCCTTGATCGCCAACTTCGTGCCCTGGCAGGCGTTTTACTTCGGGCGCGGCGCGACCGCGACGAAGCCCTTCAAGTGGACCTACATGTTCCACTTCGGTCTGCAAGATGTGGCCCAGACTTATGTCGGTTCCTGGAAGCAACTGTCGACCAATAACAAGGTTGGGCTGCTCTTCCCCAACGACGCGGACGGCGGCACCTGGTCCAATGAGAAGACTGGGCTTCCGTACTACCTCACCCAGGCCGGGTACACATACATAATGCCGGGCCTCCATGATCCCAACGCCGACGACTTCACTGCGCAGATATCCGCATTCAAGAAGGGCGGCGTCGAGATTTGCGCGGGTATCGACACGGCCGGCACGTTCGCCAACTTCTGGAAACAGGCGCTCCAGCAGGAGTTCCGTCCCAAGATAACGACTTTTGGCAAGGCCTTGCCTTTCCACGAGGGCGCGGCGGCCCTTGGTGACGCCGTGGTCGGCCTCACCTGCGAATGGGGTTGGCACCGAGCCTTCCCTTACAAGAGCTCGCTCACCGGCGAAACGTGCACCCAGCTCGCCGACAGGTATGAGACCGAGACCGGGTTGGGTTGGTCTTCACTTGGCGGATATAGCAAGTTCGAGGTCGCCATCGACGTTCTGAAGCGGGTCACGGACGTCGACAACAAGGAACTGTTCCCAACGGCCATTCAGGCCACCAAGATAGATACCATCTCTGGGACGATCGACTTCACTCTGCCGGTGAAGGCGGGAACGGCTCACCCAGTGTTGAATGCGTGCATCATCCACATCGCCCAAGGACAATGGGTCAAGTCGCCTGGCGCCAAGTGGCCATATGAAGCAGTGTTGGTCTACTCCAACTACAGCGACATTCCCCCTGAGGCCAAGATGCAGCCGTTGGTGTACGCGTAGGCCACGCAATAGCAGGTACAGCCACGGGGATTTCGTCGCAGACGAGAGAATGCCTAACAGAGAAGGGCGGCCATGCTGGGTCGCCCTTCTCGTTCTCGGGGGCGACTGGGATGCTCGGGGGTACTGCCGCTCCATCCGGCGCTTAGTTTCCTCTGCTAGGCTCACCGGAAGGGCGATCCTCGCTGTGGTTGAGGCTCGCTGCGATCTCGTCCTTGTCGCCACCGCGAGAGTCCATGGTGACGGGTTCGTCGCATGTGTCGCCTGTTTGGAGCCACCCCGGGTGGGGTAGTGCAAGGACGGAGAGAGCAACTAGCCTGCGGAGGGTAAGGCCGCTCAGTCTCGCCCGGCACAGTAGTTACCGGGGACGGTTGATGCCTTCCCATAAGCCCTTCCAGCTGGCCTCTCTCTTTTCTTTGGGGTTTCTCCTGACGCTGGGCACAAGAGACTGCGAGGACACCATGTTTGCCGCCAAGTCACCGTCGATGAACTGGCAAGCATCTCGCTCTTCTCTCCGCTGGCGGAAAAGGAACTGGAATACGGCGGAGTGATCTGAGCCTCAAGCACGGCGATCGTGGAAGAAACGGCCGTGGCCCAGCGCACGGAAGTTCCCCGCTCGTTGAGGGGAGTGCCGGGTTTCGTTATAGTGCCACACGACGGAGTAGCCACTCGAGAGGAAGACGAACATGAGCATCGAGGAAACGATCGCACGGAGAAAGAGCATACGGGCATACCTGGACAAAAAGGTCGCGGCCGACGATCTCGCCAAGATCGTCAAGGCCGGTCAATGGGCCCCGAACGCTGGGCCCTTCAATATGTCCGTCATCCGCAACGCCGCCCTGCTGCAAAGGATCGACGATCTGACCTCCCAGGCCATGCTCGCCTCGGGCAATGATTTCTTGGTGGAGAGGGCGTCATTGCCTGGATACCAGCCGCTCTACCGCGCGCCGGTGCTGATTCTGCTGTCCGGGCCCAGCGATGCCCCCAACACCGCGCTCAACGTAGCCACCGCCGCGGAAAACATGCTCCTCCAAGCCACCGAACTAGGACTGGGTTCATGCTTTCTCCTTACACCAGCCTTCGCACTGAATGCAGAGAAGAACCGCGCTGTGGCGCAAGAAGGCGCTATTCCCGAGGGATGTCTGATGCATTGCGCGATCATCGTTGGCTACACCGCGGATGAGAACAAGTTCCGCCGGGCCGAGCGCGGGGCGAGGGGCACAGTCCGATACGTGGACTGAGTCCCATTCATCCTTTGTTCGGCAGGGGCGGAGAAGTGGCGTGATCCCAAGCCGAGACGAGACCGAGCTGGAGCCGTGTCTTGCTCAATCCTGAACATGAGTCGGCCGTCATCTTCGACCTGGAACGGTTCTTTGCGGCCTGGGCGTCGTCCGATGATATCCCTCGAGGCAAACCCGCGCCGGACGTGTACTTGATGGTTTGCGATCTGATTGGCGTCAGTCCTGACCGGTGCGTGGCCGTGGAGGACTCCCCCTCCGGGATTCGGGCGGCCCGAGCCGCCGGGTTGAAGGTGATTGCAGTTCCCCATCCCTCTGTCCCACTCGATCTGCCATCCTTGGGATTTGTTGACGTCGCCCTCGTCTCCATCGACCGGCTGCAGACGGATACGGTGGAGTCGGTCTTGAGGGGCTGAGGCGCAAAGCACCGAAGGGAGCGCGGGCGGTGGACGAAGAACTGAAGCGCAGTATGTTCGAGTATTATCGCCAGCGTGCCTCCGTGTACGACGAAATCTACTCGGGCGGCGGGCCGGCGTCGATTCCCGATCCACAAGCTTATTGCTCGGAGGTCGGTGTCCTTGCGAACATCGTCAAACGCCTCTGTTCCGGAGACCTACTTGACATCGCCTGCGGTACCGCTTTCTGGCTTCCGCACTACGCCGACAAGTGCAACCACATCACTTTGCTTGACCAGTCCAAGGAGATGCTTGTCCAGGCGAACGCCAGGGCGGCCTCGGCGGGTGCTGCCGACCGAACGTCGTCAATGTGCGCCGACGTCTTACATCACGACTTCGGTGACTCCCGATTCGACTGCGTTCTTGTCGCGTTCCTCATGAGCCATTTCTCGCCAGAGCAGGAGGCCACGTTCACTGACGTGCTCAAGTCCATCGCGAAGCCCCGGGGCAAGATCCTCTTCCTTGACACGGTCTGGAACAATGCTCGGGCGCTCACGCGGGATAAGGAAGGACTGCAGGAGCGAACACTGCCAGACGGCAGGCAGTTTCAGATCTACAAGAAGTACTTCACCGAAGATGACGTCTCAGCGCTATCGAGAGCCCTCGGCATCGACCTCACGACTGAGCATTTCGGCAGGGTTTTCTTTGCCGCCAGCGGAGTCGCTGGAGAGGGAGACAAGCCGCCCAAGCGGGCTAGCTGCACCAGCGGCTCAACGCCGGCAGTCGGACCTTCCGACCTAGGAGCGCGGCAGGCGCCCGGCCGCCGACACTGATGTTCCATCCCGTGCCTCCGAGTCCGCCTCGGTCCATTCGGTGGTGACGCGTTGGCCTCCAGGATGTCACCAAGAGGGTATTTCTGGGGGGCTCGGCGAGGGTCTTGTAGGCCTTCCAGGTCTCAAGAAACCTCTTCCAATGGGCGAAGGGGGGATTCGAACCCCCATGCCGCTTGCGCGGCAGGCAAGCATAGAATAGGCTGGACCGCAAGCCGGCTGCTTCGAGAGAGATGCGGAGCAGCAGGGCTTATTGAGTATAGAATCAAACGGGCACGGAGGCAGATAATGGGATACTTCGGCATACTAGGGGCCATACCCGGTTTCTTTCTCAGCTCTTTGTTCTTCATGCTTCTCTGGGGCCCGATTTCCAACAAACTCGGTCTTCCCGACATAGGCTATGTGACATCCATGTTGATAACGATCACGTTGTGGATAGCTGTGGCGCCACTCGCGGCGACGCGCAGAATGAAGAAACGCTAGAGGGGGATTCAAACCCCCGGAACCGCCCGACCACGGACGCCCAAAACCGGCCTCGGCGACCGGGCTCGGGTATACAACGGCGTCCATCACGCTGGACGTGTACCCGGCTTCTCGCCCCACTCCCCTTGGTCAACAGTGCGCCTGACCACACCCGGACCGAGGAGGAGCCTCCCATGGCCACGGCCTATGAGCTGTCCGCAAGCAGATCGAGGACGTGAAGCCGGGGACGCTTCGCGGCGGACTGCCAGGGGCTATCAAGAGTCAGGTGGCTCAGGACGCGCGGCCTCGCGCAGCGGGATGAGGATGCCCACCTGGTACGGCAGGCTAATGTTAGCCTGCATCCGGCCGATAAACCTCGATAAGGCACAGCGACACGGGGGATAGCCTGAGATGTTAGAAGGAACCGGGGGGCGCCTCTCAAGGAACCGCACCACGGCGAGGGCAGTGGTGGCAAAACCGTGGCTTCTCACCATCCTGTTGGCCACCGGCCTCTGCGTCGCTTACCTGATAGGAGTGTTCGTCAACTGGGGCCAGGCCGCCGATCGGTCACTCTACGCGAACCTCGGTATGATCCCTATCGGCCTCGTGGCCACCATACTGGCTTGGGGAGCATCCAAGACCCAAACAGACCACAGGTCCCTCTGGGCCTGGCGGCTGCTCGCCGTTGGGCTGGCCTGCTTTTTCGCTGGCGACCTGCTCTACTTCATCCTTCAGAACGTGCTCGGGCGCTCGCCGTTCCCGTCCGTGGCTGACATCGGGTATCTCGCCTACTACCCACTAGCGCTGGCTGGGCTCCTGTGCTTCCCGAGCGGCATCCGCGATCGTCTGCAGCGGGTGACTTTCTATCTCGACTGCTTCATCGTCGTCTTGGCCGGCGGGATCCTTATCTCCTATTTCTTCCTCATCCCGACGTTGCACTCCGCGCGCGACGACGTCCTAGCGTACTCTCTATCGGTGGGGTACCCGGTCGGGGATATTCTGTTGCTCGCTGGGATAGCCTACCTTCTTTTGCGCAGGGTACCGCGGCAGCCCCTGAGCATCTTGCTGCTCGGTCTGGGTCTTCTCGTAGGCCTGGCAGCGGACGTGATCTACGGATACCAGAATATTCAGGGAACTAGTCAGGCTGGCGGGATCTCAGACGCTGCCTTCATGTTGTCGTGGGCGCTATTCGCTTGGGCGGGTTACTCCGAATCCGTGCGTACCAGAGGGAAGGCCAAGGGGATAGAGAAGCAAGACTTTAGCTGGGTCGAGCGCCTGTTGCCTCACTCATTCATCGTGGTCGGTCTCGTCATAATCATCTACGTCAATCGAGCGTTGTTGGGCTCGGACAAAGGCATCATCATCCTGGCCGCCGCTGGACTGATAATCATTGCGGTAGCGAGACAGGTCCTGATCGTGTGGGAGACCAGCCGTCTGAACGCAGCGGCAGCGGTGTGTCAAGTCTGTTCTTTCGTCGGTCCGGCGGAGACAGACGGGGAAGTCGAAGTTCAGGCCACAGCCGGTTCTGATGAACGTTGACTGGCGCCGGACGTCCCGGGCGCGTTACGCAGAGACTCGCCTAGCTGGTGAGCGTGGTTTCAGCGCCCTCGAGTTCCTCGTCATCATCGTGATCGTTTGCGTGGTCGTCGCGATCGGTGTTCCGACGCTTCACTCCCGGGCCAAAGTCACCGTCCTCGACGCGAACATGCGCACCCTCGCCTCTATGGTGTCCAGTCAGGTGTTGGAAGGCTACTTGACTGCGTATCACTCCCCGACGGACGGAACCTCCGACGAATATCTGAGCGATCACCTCACGGCGACCCTGGAGGCCGCAGACAAGGCTAGTTTCGTGAACCCCTACGTGGGTTCGAACCGAGGGCGCGCGATTGTTAGCAGCAACTCGCTCCCCGTGGATGCCCAAAGCAGAGGGCCGGCAGTGCTGATAACGGACTGCTCAGAGGCCCAGTACAAGGTGTTCGATGCCTTGCCCGTCGCCAGCCGCGGCACCCTCGCCGGTTCTCTCGTCGTGGAGTTCAACTCCACGACCCAGACGGTGGATGTATTCTACGTCGACGGCAAGGGCAACAAATCGCCCAGCGTGGTCCAGGTGCCGATGGCCTAGCCCTGCTGCCGCGGTCTGTGGCGGCTCAAGCGCGGTCAATCTCTCCTCCAGTTCGCCCACTTCCAGCTACTTATGCGCGGTCAGTCCGCGGTAGGCCAATGTGCGGTTGCGGGCGACGAGCCTGTACTTCGCGGGCAGCAAGCCCAAGAGGTTTTCGGAACGCAGCTACGACGAGGCCCGTTGCGGCACGGCTTTCGCAGGTGAGCGCCGATCTGGTCGGCCTGAGCGAGGGCGTAGATTCCTGATGCGGCTAAAGGCTACGGCCCACCATTCAACGCTCCGAGCTCT
Organism: Thermoleophilia bacterium; assembly: GCA_017882525.1. Lineage (GTDB taxonomy): Bacteria > Actinomycetota > Thermoleophilia > RBG-16-64-13 > RBG-16-64-13 > Chersky-299. The sequence continues at coordinate 6,972 of JADGPI010000040.1, read as the reverse complement.
TGCGCGGAGTGCAGCTTCCGTTTGGGTTCAGAGTTTGGCGGGCACCACCTTGTCAGGGCATCCGCCCACACCCGAACAGGAGGGCTCATGCAGACACCAGCGCCGCCTTATCCAACCGCGCCCGGGTATCCCTTAACCTTCCGCGTCGACTATCCGGACAAGCCTCTCAATAGGCTCACGACGGCGTTCCGCTTCCTGTGGATCATCCCCATCGGCGTCATCGCCGGTTTGCTGGGCTCGGGGACGATTTCGCAACACGGCTCTGGATATGCCTGGCAGTGGGCCGTCGGCGGTCTTCTGTTCCTGCCCTTGGTGCTCATGATGCTCTTCCGTCAGAAGTACCCTCGTTGGTGGTTCGACTGGAACCTAGAGCTCACGCGGTTCCTGGCGCGAGTCTGGGTCTACGGCGCGCTTCTCCGGGACGAATACCCCTCAACCGACGAGGAGCAGGCGGTCCATCTCGATTTCTCATATCCCGACGCCAAGCAGCTCAATCGCGGGCTTCCGCTGATCAAGTGGTTCCTCGCCATCCCCCACTGGGTCGTGCTCTTCTTCCTGTGGATAGGCGCCGTGGTCTGCGTGGTCATCGCCTGGTTCGCCATCCTCTTCACCGGCAACTACCCCAGGAGTCTCTTCGACTACGTGGTCGGGGTGCAGCGCTGGTCGCTGCGGGTCTCGGCCTACGCGGTGCTGCTTATCACCGACCGCTACCCGCCGTTCAGCCTCTCCGAATAGCGGAAGGCGCGGCAGAGATGTCAAAGACGGATGACCGGCGCCGCGGCAGCCGGTCATCCTTTTATCTCCGAGGCGGGGGCACGGAGTCCTCGTTAGCAGGGCATTGTTGAGTATGGGGAGTCTGCTACCAGAATGTCACCAAGCTCCCCACCGGTTTTAGTCTTCATTGATAGCGCGGGCGATCGCCTCGATGCTCTCGCCGTATGTGGTACCGGGAACGGCCCAGCGTCCGTTGAGATCGGCAAGGACGGACACCGCGCCGCGAGGGTTGACGAGGTCGAACCGCGGGTCGGTGGTCGCATCGGCCCACGACACCGGGCTCGAGGCGTAGATATAGGCCACCATGTGGGCCACATGGGCTATGACTCCTGCCTCGGCCGTCGGGAAAGACGCACCTGGTTCGTCACCACCGGTGGCTCCGATGCCCGCGTAGTTGTTCTGCTCGGGCGTCACATCTCCCTCGTACATGCCGTAACCGGTCTCGTGGATCATCTGCGCCCAGAGCAGATCGGCGCGCAGTCCCGCTTCGGCACAGTGGCGTACATAGTATTCGGCCAGAACTGAGGCGGGGACCGTGAAGCGAGGCGAGGGACATATTCCGACAAGGAAAGAGGCCAGCCGCTCCGCTGTTCCGCTCCATACCCCTTTGAGCGGTGTCCGCCCGCCGGTGCGGACGACAGTGGTGGTACCGTCAGGTTCGACCAATGGAACGCTGGACCTGGTTGAGGTGGACAGAGGCGGGCTTGCCGAAGTGGTCGCAGTCAGGATGTCTGCGGCCACCGCTCCCGTCCGACGGCCTTGTTCAGTCATGACCCTATCGTGCAGGCAGAATGAGCCTCCCGTTTGAGTGACGGACGTAGTCGCGACGGACCACCTGGGAGCCGCGGAGAGGCTCCGCGGTGGAGAAGCGCTCTCCCCGCATCCCCCGGCGAGGATGGAAGTGAGCGCTATCGCCATGAGCACCGCCACTCCAGAGATCGATGCTCGAGCGATGTTCTTTCGGCGTGTCGTTCCCGCGTAGTGGCTCTTCATCGGTCCCCCGCAACTGGCTGCTGCAGAATCATGGACTGGATGACCAAGGTGCAACCCATAATGGTATCGGCAGCACCGCGGCGCGCCCTGAGGATCGGGGAGCCTCCGCATATATCCTGGAACCCCCAGGCGGGCCGATTCGTGAAGCGATACCTGACGCTTTGGGCTGGAATCGGCGTCAGGTCATCCTTCGCGCGAAACCTGCTGAAACGTCGACGACAGGCGACAGGGCTTCCCATTTGATTCTCCCGCGTTGCGGCCGTTCACTTACCTGCCGGCTACCCCGAGATGCGAGCCTGATTCAACACAGTCCGCACCATGGTCGCCAAGGCCTCGGGAGTGAACGGCTTTTCGAGGAAGTTGACACCCTGGTCGAGCCGACCGGCGTGGACGATGGAATCCCGAGGGTAGCCGGACACGTAGAGAACAGGCAAATCTGGCATGGAGGTGGATAGGCCACGAGCAAGGTCGTTGCCCTGCATGCCCCCCGGCAGCACTACGTCGGTAAGGAGGAGATCAAGCTGACACTCGGCCTCCTTCGCAATCTGTAAAGCTTCCGGGCCCGTGCCGGCAGCCAACACCCGATACCCGAGATCACCAAGCACACGAGTGACCAGGTCCCGCAGCGAGACTTCGTCCTCCACGACGAGGATGGTCTCGTCGCCCCGCGTTAGAGCCTCACCGATGGTTACGGGACTCTCAGGCCGCAGGGACGCGGTCGCACGAGGTAGATAGATCTTGAAGCTCGTGCCCTTGCCCAGCTCGCTGTGGACAGTGATGCTGCCATTGCTTTGTCTCACTATGCCGTAGACCGTGGACAGGCCGAGGCCGGTACCCGCGCCGGGAGCTTTCGTTGTGAAGAAAGGCTCGAAAATCCGCTCGCGGGTGGCAACGTCCATCCCTGCTCCGGTATCGGAGACCGCCAGCATGACGTGGCCGCCGGGTCTGGCCTCGGGATGGGTCCGGCAGTATCTTTCATCTAGCTCTGCATTGGCGGTTTCCAACGTCAACCGACCTCCGGCGACCATGGCATCCCGAGCGTTGAGAGCTAGATTCATCAGCACTTGTTCGAATTGATGGACATCTACTTCGACGTGGCCGAGGTCGGGGTGCAGGCGGCTGACGAGCTCGATGTTCTCACCCAGAGTGCGACGGAGAAGAGGGTCCATTCCTTCGAGGACGTCATTGAGTGATACCACCGTGGGCTGCAGGGCCTGTCGGCGGGAGAAGGCCAGGATCTGCTTGGTAAGTGCGCCGGCCCGCTCGGCGGCGTGCTTGATCTCCTCAACGTCGGGGCGCACCTCGTCGAGGGAAGAGGCCCCGCTCGTAAGTATCATGTCGCTGTAACCGAGAACAACAGCCAGGAGGTTGTTGAAGTCGTGGGCGATACCCCCGGCTAGCTGACCGACCGCCTCCATCTTCTGGGACTGGCGAAGCTGCTCGTCGCGCTCCCGGAGGGCCTGCTCCGCTTCGACACGCTCGGTGATGTCGCGATCCATGCCGCGGTAACCCCGATACTCTCCGCTCGAATCGAAGACGGGCATCCCGCTGGTCTCCAAGAATACAAGGTGCCCATCCTTGTGCTGATTGACATTTGCCAGGTCTCGGAAAGGCTCCCGCTCGGCAGCGACCGAAGCGAACAGCGGGGCAACGCGCTCGGCTTCATCGGGCGGCATGAGGTCGAAGGGGGTCTTGCCCAGCACCTCCTCGGGTGCGTAGCCGAGCAATTCGACCACTTTGGGGCTGGCGAACGTGTACACTCCGCGCTCATCGATCTCCCAGATCCAGTCATGAGCCGACTCGATCAACTGACGATAACGTTCTTCACTCTCCCGGAATGCTTCCCCCGCCGCCTTGCTCTCGGTGATGTCTTGATATATCCCTGTCATCTTCACGAGTTTGCCGTCGGCATCCAACACTGCTTCGCCGCGGCCATATACGTAACCAATAGTGCCATCGGACTTGAGAATCCGGCATTCAATGGACTGCGGCTCGCCCTCTTCCAATGTCTTCCGGGTGGCTTCTTCGACTAAGGCGCGGTCGTCGGGGTGAAACGCCTGAATACTCGTCTCCGTGGTGAGACTGACAGTCTCCGGCGCGATGCCAAAGATGGCATACATCTCGGCAGACCAAATCACCTTGTTTTCCGCAGGTATCCACTCCCAATTGCCAAACTTGCCGAGATGCTGGGCTTCGACCAAGCGGCGCTCGCTCTCGCGCAGGGCCTGCTCGACCTTCAGGCGCTCTGTGATGTCGCGGCCAACTCCCAGCACCGCGTAGGGCTGCCCATCCCGCAAGATGACGGAGGCCTTGGTCTCCACGTTTACGTACTCGCCGGTCTTGCGTCTGAGTCGGAACTCCATGGGTGTGGCCTGGCGCCCCGTTTCTCTCACCTCGGCTATGACTCCAAAAGCCCTGGCCGTCTGGGCATCGTCGAGCAATGAAGAAAGACTGAGAGTAAGGATCTCCTCATGCTCATAACCGAGGAGCTCCAGTGCCGCGGGGTTGGCCTCGAGGAACCGCCCCTCGAAATCAAGCAAGTAGACGCAGTCGACGGACGCGAAGAGGGCTTCGTAGCGTTCCTCACACTCACGCAGTGCTTCGTCCAGTTGCCTGCGCTCCGAAGACCGCCTATTTGGCGGGCGCTCGCTGGGATCGGGGGTGGCCAAGTAGCCTCCATTGTCCGAAAGCGGTGGATTCGCCAAGTGGGCTCAATCCTTGCGTTGTGTGCGCGTCGTCGACACTCGTAACAAAGCTACCCGCGTCGACATACATCGGTTTCGATCGCTGTCGCTGCATTACGGATCAGCGACTCGGCCGCGGCGTCTTGGGCCTTCTGGCGTTGGCCGAGGAAGGTTGGGATGGCGATGACCGCCAAAATGGCAATGATGATCACCACCAGGAGTTCGATGAGGGTGAACCCCCTTCGACTTCTTTCACTCGCTCGGCATTCACCGCTCAGTATTTCCTCTCTTGTCTCTTGCAGAGCGTCCACACGCAGTATCGGCAGTACTCGCAGCCCGCTTTATTCTTATCTTGCGCTCCGAAAATCCGAAGCGCGGCAAGGATGGTACTACCAGATGAATATCGACGCGGATCGTGTTCGGTTACTTTGTGCCCTGCATGCACTCCTTTGGATCAATGACCCCCAGGCTCTTGACAACCTTGAAAGCACCGTTGTTTGCCTGGGCAATGTACATGTTCATTCGGACGTGATGCTGACCGGGCACCATTTCAGCTGGACCACCCGGCCCCTCGGCGATCTTTGCGTGGTCCAGCGCCTCGATGACATTTTCTTGCTTTAGCGAGCCTGCCTCTTTCACAGCGGCCTCCCAGAGCCTTATACCGCGGTACAGGCCTGAACACGCACTGCCGGCAGTGAACTTGGAACTGCCTGGATAGAGCCTGTCGTACCGAGCGAGCAGTTCCTTACTGAAGGGATCGCTGACGCCCTGATAGTAGTCCAGGCAACCGTACAGACCATTCACGTGCGCGGCCGGCAAGAGGTCCAGGATGTTTTCCTCGAAGTACGTACAGGCTAGGTGCCCGCCTCGCTTCGTGAAGCCGGAGTTGTAAAGCTGCTCGAGGAATGGCGCAAGCCCAGGAGGGACGATCGTGTTGAATACCACCTCCGCACCACTGGACGTGATCTTCTCGACAGTCTCGCCATAGTCGGTGTGATCGAGCGGAAAGTACTCCTCTCCGACTATCGCTCCTCCGTTAGCCGTAACCACCTGGCGGACCTTCTCGTTCATGACGTGTGGCCAAATGTAGTCAGCTGACGGCAGGTAGAATTTCTTCGCTCCCGTTTGTTGCATCAGCCAGGGAATGAGAGGCTCCACCTGCTGCGCTGGCCCCGGGCCGGTACAGAAGATGAGCGGGTCACATTCCTGTCCCTCGTATTGCTCCGGGTAGATGTAAAGCTTCTTGCCATTCACTACAGCAGGACCCTTGATAGCCTGCCTCGTGGAGCTATAAATGCCACCGAAGATCAGATCGACCTGATCTTGCTGGACGAGCTTAGTAGCTTTGGCTTCCGCTACACTGTCTGTGGTTGCACTGTCCTCGAGGTACAGATCTATCTCCCGGCCCAACAAGCCACCCTTTGCATTGATGTCATCAATCACCATCTTGGCCACGTTCGCGTTGGCGATACCCATGAACGAGAGCGGACCCGTCTGGTCCGTGATTACTCCCACCTTGATGGATCGACCAACTGAAGTCGTTGACTCTTTCACGGCATGCTCTCCTCTCAGGCCTGGTTACTCGTGAATAGGCTGTGCTCACGCATGCTTCTTGACCTGATATGCCACTCGTCTCTAGCGAGGGGGCCTGGGCCCGGCGTGTGCCACGGCCGCTCTCGTCGAAGGGCTCGGTGAGCGGCTTCACGTCGCCCGAGTTAAAGGCCTCGTAACCGCGCCGCACGATCTCGGCGTTTTCGTCTGCTCCCATGGTTCCATCCTGCTCGCCGCTGGCAGAACAGCTGCGACGATACCCCTCTGTCCGATTCGTTAGTCACGCTTCCCCCCCTCGTGCCCATCGCCTTCTCTTGTCACTCGATAAGATGCGGCGAAGGGGAGCAAGCTCCACACTCCAGCCCTTGTTGCAGCAACAACCGGGCTCAGGAGAGGCGAATTGCTCGCCCTCCAAGCGACCGAAAACGGCAAAGAGGGGGGATTCGAACCCCCGGTACCGCTTGCAGTGTGCACCGGGTCTCGATTCCACGGCCGCCCTTTCTATCGCGGTGCGCCAGGAATGCTTAGAATGGCCGGGGGAGGAGTCTCGGAAAGGGCACGAATGAGGGAGGGCTCGCTGAGGTCGTCTCGCTACTTGCCGCTGGCGGCGCTGGCCCTGCTTGCGCTCATCTGGGGGTATACGTGGGTGCCTCTGAAAGTGGGGGTTGCCTATAGCAGCCCTTTCATGTTCGCCGCGCTGCGCACTCTTCCCGGCGGGATCCTGCTGCTGATGCTCGTGGCGGCCCTCGGACGCCCACTCAGGCCGAAGGCGCTGAGACTCACCGTGCTTCTCGGCGTCCTCCAGACCAGCGGCTTCACGGGCCTGACGATCGCTGCCCTGGTCAGCGGCGGGGCCGGTCGGACTGCCATCCTCGCGAACACTTGGCAGTTTTGGATCCTGCTGATGGCCTGGCCCCTTCTCGGAGAGAGGTTGCGCGGGGCGCAATGGCTGTCGGTCCTGTTGGCACTG
>JADGPI010000250.1 GCA_017882525.1 Thermoleophilia bacterium | reverse complement strand
GTCCGGCTCGCGGTGCTTCTCGGTACCTAAGCGGCTGGGCTTTTCGGAACGGGACCTCCCCCGTTCGACCCCGGCTTCTCCAGAACTTGGGTGGGACCCCTGGTAAGAGAGAGAATGGCCCCAAGCAGACACACACCCACGCACAGCCAGCCCACTTCGTGGGCCGCATGGATGAGTGCCTGTTTCGCGGCCAGTTCACTCCCCAACTGTGGCGTCAACTGCCTGAGGTACGCCGGTACCCTGACCGACAGCACCAACCCCGCCAAGCCTACTCCGAAGACCTGACCGACATTGCGCGAGGTAGCGAGAGTCCCACTGGCGACCCCCAGTCGAAACGGGGGCACCGTGCCCATGACCGCGCTCGAATTGGGGGATTGAAACAGGCCCGAGCCTGCTCCGATGATGGCCAGGCGAAGAGCGATGCCCAGATAGCCGGTGGTGAGCGAGAGGCCGGTGAGCGAGAAGGCGGCCGCTGCCCCTACCAGCAGCCCGAGGGTGCTGAGAACCCGGGAGCCGATGCGGTCTGAGAGGGCGCCCGAGATGGGACCGAAGACCAACATTGCGAGAGGCAGCGGTGTCATGAGCAGGCCCGCGGTCGACACCCCGATGCCATGGGCTGTTTGCAGGTAGAACGGCATCGTGAAGAGCACTGCACCTGTGACAACAAAACTAGCCATGGCGCTGAGCAGACCTGCCGAGAACAGTCTTACCCGAAAGAGGCTCAGATCCAGCATGGGCTCATGGACTTTTCTCTCGGCGAGGATGAACGCTGCACCGGCCGCCATGGACACGGCGAACATCGCCAGAACGAGCGGACTCGTCCATCCCCACTCCGATCCCTGCGACAGCGCCAAAAGAACGGGGAACAACGCGACAAAAGACAGTATCGCCCCCAAGGGGTCGGACTTCTGATCCCGCGAAGACGACCCGGCGATGGCCCGCCACGACAGCAACAACGCCACGATGCCGATGGGCACGTTGATCAGAAAGATCCACCGCCAACTTGCTATCCCCACGATGACGCCGCCCACGGTCGGCCCCACAGTCATCCCAGCCGAAACGGCTACCCCCACCAGTCCCAGCGCCCTCCCTCGCTCGGTCGGCGGGAAGGCGGCCGTGATGATGGCGGGGCCGGCTGCGAACATCATGGCCGCCCCAAGCGCCTGGAGAACCCGGAAGCCCACGAGTGACCAGATCGACCAGGCGAGCGCGCAGGCGAGAGAACCGACCGTGAACAGCGCGAAGCCCATCATGTAGACACTCTTGAGCCCGATCATGTCCGCCAACCGGCCGAAAGTGAGCAGCAGAGTGCTGATCACCAGCAGGTAAGCGACTACGACCCACTCCACGCTTGTGATAGGAACATTGAACGCGCTGCGCAACGTGGGAAGTGCGACGTTCACGATGCTTGAATCCAGGGGCGCCATGAAGGTGCCGACCATGACGGCCGCAAGCACCAACCATTTGCGGGAATAGTCGGGAGGCACCAACGCCGTCCGGTCCATCAAGGGCAGTACTAGAGACCTACCCGGCCGAGACCGGCCGGCGCTAGGCTGAAGAGGCTGATCGTGCTTGCGCCGGGTGGCAGCATGCGACCGATGACGGCGGAGACGAGAGACCGGCGGTCTTGCAGGTCGGCAAGTACGGCTTGAAGCAAGGGCTCCGGCACCGACAGCAGTAGACCGCCGGAGGTCTGGGCATCCGCTGCCAGCAATCGCTGCCACGTTTCCAGGTCGGCGCTGAAATCCGTCCATGACTCTGCATACTCGAGGTTGCGCCGGGTGCCCCCCGGGATCGCCCCTTGCTTGGCCAAGACCGCCGCTCCGGGCAGGAACGGTAGACGATCGAACCAGATCTCGGCGGAGACGGCACTGGCTCGGCACATCTCCCCCAGATGACCGAGCAGACCAAAACCAGTGACGTCTGTGACGGCTTTCAGGCCGTGCGCCCGCGCCACCTCGCTGGCGTCCTTGTTGAGCTTTGTCATCGACTCGGTGGCCGCGGCGATTACGATGGCGTCCGTGCTGCCCTTCTTGATGGCCGTGGCCACGATCCCTGTTCCCAGAGGCTTTGTGAGCACCAAGTAGTCCCCTGCCCGGGCGGCGGCGTTCGTCAACTGCTCGCCGGGCTTCACGATGCCGGTCACCGCCATCCCGTACTTGGGCTCAGGGTCGTCGATGGTGTGTCCACCTACAATGGTCGCTCCCGCGAGCAGCGCACTCTCCGCACCTCCCCGCAGGATCAACCCCAGAACCTCAAGCGGCAAGGCCTCCGACGGGAAGCAGACGATATTCAGAGCGGTGAGTGGCTGCCCCCCCATCGCGTAAACATCGGAAAAGGCATTCGCGGCGGCGATGCGGCCGAAGTCATGTGGATCGTCGACCACGGGCGTGAAGAAGTCCACCGTCTGGACGAGGGCGATATCATCGGTGAGTAGGTAAATGGCGGCGTCGTCCAGCGTATCCGCCCCCACAAGCAGGGCCGGATCCACAGTCCGCGGAAGCATGGCCATGACTCGCCCCAAGTCCTTGGGGCCCAGTTTGCAGGCTCAGCCAGAGCCGTGAGAAAGGCATGTCAAACGCGGCGGATGTTCCATTGACTGTCACCTCCTCTGCAGACTCCAGTGTGGGCGCGGAACCGGCATGACACTAGCAGACAACCCCGCTCGCGGCCACTACCCGGGCCGCGGCCAAACGCGCTGGGGTGTTGACACCGATGCGCTGTTGCAATAGATTTGCAATAAGCCATGACCCACCACGCTACACGCACGCTGCAAGAGCAGGGGTACCGACTCACCCCTCAACGAACGCTCGTCTGGGACGTCCTGCGTCAGCAGGGTTCCCACATGAGCGCTGAAGACATCTGCGCACGGGTCCAGGAAAGTTTCCCCTACATCAACATCTCCACGGTCTACCGGACCCTGGAACTTCTCGTGGATCTCCACCTGGTGCGCGAGACACGGCTGGGCCCTACGCGACGCTTTTTCGAGGTGGAAGAGGAGGTACCCCACCATCATCTGGTCTGCGACGCCTGTGGAGGGGTCACCCACATCCATGATCTCGATCTTGGCACCCTCGACGGGACGCTCCGCCAAGATCCGGGGTTTGCACTCCGGGAAGTGACCGTCTTCGGGGTGTGTGAGGCCTGTCAAGCCCCCAAGGAGGGAGCAGAGCCGTGCACATCCCCGACGGATTCCTGAGCGCACCGGTCGCGGCGGCGGCAGGCGCCGTGTCGCTGGGAGCCGTCGCCTTCTCGGTCAGAAGAGCGACCGGGGAGCTCAACGAACGCACGGTCCCACTGCTGGGGGTTACCGCGGCGTTCGTCTTCGCCGCGCAGATGCTCAACTTCCCCGTGGCCGGCGGCACGAGCGGCCACTTCCTGGGAGCCATGTTGGTGGCGGTACTGATGGGTCCCTATGCTGCCGCTATCGTCCTCACGGTGGTCCTCGTGGTGCAGAGCCTCGTGATGGCCGACGGTGGGATCACGGCCTTGGGCGCCAACATCTTCAATATGGCCGTGATCGGCGGCATTCTGGGCTATCTGGTCTTCATCGCGCTCAAACGCATCCTCCCCAAGTCGGTCACCGGGTATTTCTTCTCCTTGGCCATCGCCTCTTGGCTCTCGGTGGTGGCGGCCTCGATCGCAGCCTCGCTGGAGCTGGCGGCCTCGGGCACCGTGCCCCTTTCAATCGCCCTGCCCGCGATGACTTCAGTCCACATGGTCATCGGCATCGGCGAGGCGCTGATCACGTCGACCGTCGTGGCGGCCGTGCTGGTCAGCCGCCCGGACCTGGTGAGAACCTATGACCTCGCGCGCGGCTCCCTGATAGGTCGACGCACCGGTGTTTTCGGGCGCCGAGGACGCATGTGGGGGTTCGTGCTGTGCGGGATGGTCGTCGCGCTAGCCCTGGCCGTTTTTGTCTCGCCCTTTGCCTCCCGTTCCCCAGACGGCCTCGAAAAGGTTGCGGCCGACAAGGGCTTCGAGCAGACAGCCACCCAGCAGCCGGTCTGGAGCCAGGCTCCCTTGAAAGACTACGCCCTCCCCGGGATCCACAGTGCGGGAGCAGCCACCGCGGTCGCCGGAGGCATCGGGGCGGTCTTCCTCTTCGGGCTTATGCTGTTGCTCGGCCGAGTTCTGGGGAGGCGCAGAGCCTCGCCGACGGGTCCCTCGACCGCATCGCCCGCCGCTGCCGCTCGACACGCCGGGCGCTCTGACCCTGGCGCGGATACGGCGTGATGGCCTCGGCCCGGCGGTCGCCATGACGAAGGCTAGCCCTTTCCTCACGGAGAATCAGGGTACGGAGAGCCCGCTGCATCGGCTGGACCCCCGGGCGAAGATCGTCGGTTTCATAGGGTTCACCGTGGTGGTGGTCTCCACTCCGGCCCGCGCCATGTGGGCTTTTGCAGTGTACGCCGTCGTGTTGGTCTTCCTCATCGGACTATCGCATCTGCGACTCACCTACGTCCTCAAACGGGCATCGGTGGTAGTGCCAT
>JADGPI010000249.1 GCA_017882525.1 Thermoleophilia bacterium | reverse complement strand
TCGTCCCCATCATCAACGAGAACGACACCACCTCCACCGACGAACTCTGCTTTGGGGACAACGACATGCTGGCCGCTCAGGTGGCCTTGCTCGTCAAGGCCGACATGATGGTGCTGCTCACCGATACAGACGGTCTCTACACTGCCGACCCGCGCGAAGACGGCAGTGCCGAGCTCATCGCCACGGTCAGCGACCTCCGGGAGCTCGAGTGCATACAGATCGGGGCCGTCGGCCCGATCGGGTCGGGGGGCATGCGCAGCAAGGTCAACAGCGCACGCATAGCCACGAGTGGCGGTGTGGAGACGGTCATCGCCTGTGGCGCTCGTCCAGGCGTATTGGGGGCCTGCCAGAGGGGTGAAGCGGTGGGCACCCGCTTTGCACCAAGTCCATTGGGCCTTCACGACTACAAGCTGTGGCTGCTCTTCGGAAAACCCGCCAGGGGGACGGTAGTAGTGGACGGCGGTGCCGCCAAGGCACTGCGCGGCAAGGGCAGCTTGCTGCCGGTCGGGGTGATCGGAGTAGACGGGGACTTCGCCGCTGGCGACGCGGTGATGGTTGTGGATGATCAGGGAACGGAGCTCGCGAAAGGCCTTGTGAGCTATTCCAAGACGGAACTCGAGCGAGTCAAGGGGCTGCAGAGCAGCAAGGTGGCAAAGCTCTATCCACAAGGATCGCCGGAAGCCATCCATAGGGACTACATGGTGCTTGTTTGTTAGGTCGGTTTGAGGGTGAACGATCGGGAGGAGAATTGAAGACAAAGGAACTCGCCACGGTGGCGAAGCAGGCTTCACGGAAGCTCGCGGTCGCCAGCGCCGCATCTAAGAATCGAGCGCTGGTGGCGATGGCTGAGGCGCTGGAAAGGCGTTCCGCCGAGATACTGGTCGAAAACGCACAGGACGTTGCCCAGGGGCGCAAGAAAGGGCTCTCCGGCGCGATGATCGACCGCCTCTACCTGGACGAGTCGCGGCTGCAGGGCATCGCATCGAGTCTGCGCGACATAGCGGCTCTGCCGGACCCAGTGGGTGAAGTCGTTGAAGGGTGGCGGACGCTCGAAGGCCTGCAGATCGAGAAAGTGCGCGTGCCTTTCGGGGTGATCGCCGTGGTGTACGAAGCCCGCCCGAACGTCACTGTCGACGCAACCGCCCTTTGTCTCAAGACCGGCAACTCGGTCATCCTTCGGGGCGGGAGCGATGCATACCGCTCCAATCGCATATTGGCGGAGGTCATAACCGGTGCGGCGTTGGAAGCCGGGCTTCCTGGGGACTGCATCCAGTTCGTCCTGGACAAGGATCGGGCGGTACTGGTGGATCTCCTGCAACTCAAAGACTACATCGATCTGGTGATCCCTCGCGGCGGAGAGTCGCTCAAGGAGTTCCTCCTGGAGAATTCGAAGATCCCCGTGATCTATGCAGCCGGCGGGAACTGCCACGTCTACGTGGACAAGTCGGCGGACTTGAAGCAGGCTCTCGACATCACCATCAACGCGAAATGTCAACGGCCCGGCGTCTGCAACTCGGCCGAGACGCTGCTGGTTCACGAGGCTGTTGCCCCGAAGTTCATGCCGACGGTGGTGCAAGCCTTGCTCGAGCGCAAAGTGAAGCTGCACGTGGATGCGCGCACCAAAGAACTTCTCGGCGAGAACGCGAGCAAGGTGTCCCGGGCGACTGAGCGGCACTATGCTACGGAGTTCCTGGCGCTCGAAATGGCCGTGAAGGTCGTCGACGACCTCGAGGAGGCGATCGAGCACATCGCCCGCTATGGCACGGGTCATTCCGAAGCCATAATCACTCAGGACCTGGAGTCGAGTCGTCGCTTTGCCGAAGCCGTCGACGCCGCGGCGGTCTATATCAACGCTTCCACCAGGTTTACCGATGGGGCTGTTTTCGGTCTGGGCGCCGAGATCGGCATCTCCACGCAGAAACTTCACGCCCGAGGGCCGCTCGCGCTGAGAGAACTGACATCGACCAAGTATGTGGTGACTGGAAAAGGACACGTCCGCTAGCCCCGGAGGTTCTCTTGGATCGTGACGATCCTATATACCGGCTCCGGGATCGCCCCAGCCTACGCTTGGGGGTGATGGGAGGCGCGTTCGACCCCATCCACGTGGCTCACTTGGTCACAGCTGAAGAGGCCCTGCAGCAGTTCCAACTGGATGAAGTGGTCTTCATGCCCGTGGGGACGCCTCCGCACAAGATGCGGGAGCTTGCTCCGGCGGAGTTCCGCTACATGCTGGCCAGTGTGGCGACCGCCGGCCACCCGCATTTCTGGGTTTCCCGGTATGAGATCGATCGGGAGGAAGTGGGTTTCACCGTCGATACTCTCGAGTTCTTGTCCCGCACACTGCGCCCAGACGCGCGGGTCTTCTTCGTAACGGGGGCCGACGCGGTGCTCGACATCCTTACCTGGAAGGATACGAATCGGGTCCTCGAATTGTGCACTCTCATCGCGGCCACGCGACCCGGGTACGACCTGGCGCGTTTGGCCGGCGTGCTTGAGCACCTCGGCCCGGGTCTCGTTGGCCCTGGCCCGGACGGGAAAGTGTGGATCATGGAAGTGCCCGCCCTGGCTATCTCCTCCAGCATGATCCGGGAGCGGCTGGCATCGGGCAAGGCCGCCCGGTACCTGGTGCCGGACTCGGTGGCGCAACTGATAGAGAAGACCCGCGCGTACGGTCATCCGGGTGGCTGAGCGCCTGCGCCCATGACCGACAGCACCGAACGAAGGCAGATGCGCCGGGCGCCGGAAGGCGTCGGCAACCAAGTCCGTTCCGAGCGGCGCATCACCCGGAGGGTGGCGCGCCGCCGCCAGGCTAGAAGAAGAGTCGTGCTGCTGGTGTCCGGGTTGGTGGTCATCGCTGTCGTGGTGGCGCTTCTGCTCATCTTCCTGGGCTCGCCCGGCGGGGGCTCGAGCGCAGAGACCACGCGGACGACCCAAGCTGCCGCGGAGGACGACGGAAGCGCCGCGTCTCCGAGCACCGTTGTGCTCGCCCTGCGCCAAACCGGGACGATACCTGTTCTGGTCCTGCTCCATCCCCTGTCATCCGCTGGGGTGGCCATGGGCATGCTCGGGGCGACGCTCGTCAAGACTTCACAAGGCTTCAAGACGCTCGCCGAACTGGAGAATGGGGGGCAGGGAGACAGTGTCGTTGCTTCCAGCCTTTCGGATCTCCTGGGTTTGAAGGTGGAGGGCGTGACTGTCATCGAGTGGCAAGTTTTGCTACAGGCGCTGAATCGACTGGGGGCTACGGGCGCGTGGCCGCAAACGTTGGGCGGGACCAGCAGCGCCGCCACCCAGGCAATGGACGCCGTAATGGCCCTGGCGGCAAAGGCCGGGTCCGCCGACTGGCAGGCCGCGGTAGGAGCGATGGCTTTCAAGGGCGACGGGGCCGACTTGAGACTCACTTTGAAGGCCGCGGCGGCAGCTGGCTGGAGCAAGACTTCCATGCCGGGACGGGCGGTCGAGGGGGTCGATTTCTCATATTTCGAGCCTGATGCCGCTGTGGCCAAGACTCTTCTGGGAGGCCGGAGCTCGGGCGCTGCCGTGACCTTGGAGATCCAGAACGGCTCCGGCCTGGCGGGTGGAGCGGAACAAGCCGCCGGGGTGCTCAAACCTCTTGGTTACACACTGCTTGCTTTTCGTAACGCCGACGACTTTCCCGATGTGGAGACAACGCGGATCATCGCCTCCTCCGACACAGCAGGGGAAGCCGCCCGTCTGCAGACCCTTCTGGGCGTGGGCAAGGTGGAAGTGGACGCCGGCCAGGCCGCCGGGCACATCGTCGTGATCATCGGCAAAGACTTCACCCCGCCCGCTTCCTCTACGACCACCCAGTCGGCACAGTAGGGCGCGACGATGAGTGCGCCTGTGGAGGACCGTTTCGCCCGTTACAGCCGGCAGATGCTCATGGACCAGATAGGCAGGGAAGGGCAGCAAAAGCTGTCAGAGGCCCGGGTCGGCCTGGTGGGCTGCGGGGCGTTGGGCTCCGTGATCTCGAACCACCTGGTACGCGCGGGCGTAGGATTCCTCCGCATCGCGGACAACGATCATCCAGAGATGCACAACCTCCAGCGTCAACTTCTCTTCACAGAAGAAGACGTGGCTCGGCGGACTCCCAAAGCAGAAGCGGCGGCTCTTCATCTGCGTTCCTTCAACAGTCAGGTGGAGATCGAGCCCCTGGTCATGCATATTGACAAGGACTCGCTGCCGGCATTCGCCGAAGGCCTCGATGTTCTCATGGACGGAACGGACAACTTCCCCACACGGTTCCTCATCAACGACTATTCGATCGCGAGCGGTGTGCCCTGGGTGTATGGGGGGGTGATCGGGGCCAGCGGGATGACGATGACCATCGTGCCCGGCCGGGGACCCTGCCTGCGCTGCCTGGTGCCGGGCCTGCCGACGCGAGAGCAGGCGCCGACGGCCGATATGGTCGGCGTTTTGAACACAGTCGTCGCCGTCATCGGGAGTCTCGAGGCCAATGAAGCGATCAAGCTCGTGGTCGATCCGGCTGCGAGTAACCGGGGGATCGTCATCGTGGACGTGTGGGATCTTGTGTTCGAGAGACTCGAACTTCCCGCAGATCCCGCCTGTCCTTGTTGCGGACAGTCCAATCTAGAGTAAAATAGTCGAGATTCCGGCCGCCCGGTTTCGGCGGCGACAATACAAACGGCTAGGGCCGTCTATTCGCGAGGATCCCGGTTTGAACATCACAGCCAAGAGTAAGTACGCTGTCCGCGCGCTGGTCGAGTTGGCAGGGCGCTCGAATGGGAGCCCGGTCCCCCTGATAGAGATAGCCGAGTCTCGGGGCATACCGGCCCGCTTTCTTGAGCAACTCTTCGCCAATCTCAGGCGAGCGGGGATCTTGGGTTCGGTCCGCGGCGTCAACGGCGGTTTTCGCTTCAGCCGGTCTCCCGACCAAGTCACCGTCCTCGAGGTGGTGCAGTTGTTGGACGGACCGTTGGGTGCGGCTCTGTGCACGGTTTCCGACGGCTGCGATCTCCGGTCCGTCTGCGGGGCGGGTGACGTGTGGCTGCAGGCCAAGTTGGCCACTGAGGAGGTCCTGGCCGCTGCGACGATCCAGGAATTGGCCGACTGGGAGAGCGCGCGAAGGACGACTGCGCCGCCGGCGCATTCTGACAACGGTTATGTGGAAGGCGCGGTGGGCGTGGATCCCGACGCGGTCTTTAGGGCCAGGACGCTCATCCGGGATTTGAAGTCGGCGGTCGTCGCCTTCTCGGGAGGCGTCGACTCCACTGTGCTGCTCGCGCTGGCCATGGAGGAGTTGGGGTCTGCGCGCGTGCTGGCCGCCACCGCCCACGGCGACGTGCATACCTCGGAGGAGCTGGAAGCTGCTCGACGGGTGGCTTCGAGTCTCGGGGCGAGACATGTGGTGGTGGAGACTCGCGAGTTAGACGTTCCCGGTTTCGCCCAGAATCCTCCCGATAGATGCTTCCTCTGCCGGAGTGATATGTATGGGAGGCTCTGGGAACTGGCACGGGCGGAGGGGTTCGAAGCGCTTGCCGACGGTGCGAATCGGGACGATGGGGCCGATTATCGACCGGGCATGCGGGCGGCCGCTGCGTTGGGAGTGCGCAGCCCCCTGGCTGAGGCTGGGTTGAGTAAGGCGGATGTGCGGGGGATCGCCCGAGAGCTCGGACTGGCCAACTGGGACCGGCCGGCCTCCCCGTGCTTGTCATCTCGCTTCCCGTATGGAGAGGAGATCACCGCCGGCAAGCTGGCCATGGTGGAGGCCGCCGAGCGGTGCCTCCACGACCTCGGCTTCCAGACTGCACGAGTCAGGCACCACGGCGATCTCGCCCGAGTGGAGGTACCCAGTGAGCGGGTGGCGTCAGCGGCCGCCGTGTCTTGCCGCGATGCTATCGTGGAGTCTCTGCGACGTGTGGGTTATACCTACGTGACCTTGGATCTGCAAGGATTCCGGAGTGGCAGCATGAACGAGACGTTGGATCTCCCGAGTGCCGCCAAGGAGGCATGATGAGTTCACGGGTGAAGGAAGCGAGGGGCGAGCGCGGGTCTGGTCCCCTGGGAATGTTTGCCTTGCTGGGTGGGGCCTACGCGGTGGTTCGGTACACGGAGACCGGGAGGCAACTCGGCAAGATGATGCGACGCGATCTGCAGGCCATCAAAGAGCGGGATCCGGCGGCCCAGACCGACCTCGAGATCATCGCCTGCTATCCTGGCCTGCATGCGATCTGGATCCACCGGCTGGCCAATGGGATGTGGCGCCGGAACATGCGGCTGCCGGCCCAGCTTGTCGCCCAGACCGGCCGGTTCATCACCGGCATCGAGATACACCCCGCGGCCGTGATCGGCGAGGGGTTGTTCATAGACCACGGTGCGGGTGTGGTTATTGGAGAGACGGCCGAGATCGGCGAGAATGTCACTATGTATCAGGGCGTCACCCTTGGGGGTACCGGCAAGGAGGGTGGCAAGAGACACCCGACGGTGGGCGACAACGTCGTCATCGGAGCGGGGTCGCTGCTTCTTGGCTCGATCACTCTTGGCGACAACGTGAAGGTCGGCGCGGGCAGTGTCGTCGTAAACAACGTGCCCGCCAATTCGACAGTCGTTGGTAATCCAGGACGTCCGGTCATCAGTGACGGGGCGAGAGTGGGGATACCCGACATCGACTATACCCACCTTCCCGACCCCGTCGCGGAGGCCATGAAGTGCCTCGTCCGGCGCGTGGTGCAATTGGAGAACGAGCTCGACGAGGTACGGAGCGCTACCGGAGTGGAGCCGAAGCACCCATGGTCCGAGGCGATCCTGTTGGAAGTGGGCGACGCCTGCGACCCCCCGAGGCCCGATGGCGACCGAGGGGAATGACGGCGCGGGCACTATTGATGCCCGCGCCGTCGATCTGAACGAACGACAACGGGAAGCCGTCTTCCACGAGGGCGGCCCGCTGCTCGTGCTGGCCGGGGCAGGCTCGGGCAAGACGCGCGTGCTCACGCACAGGCTGGCGCATCTCATCCAGAGCGGCCAGGTGCGACCGCATCAGACTCTGGCTATCACCTTCACGAACAAAGCAGCCGGGGAGATGAAGGAGCGGGTGGCCGGGCTACTTGGCGCTTCGTCCCGGTGGATGTGGGTGTGCACGTTCCACTCCGCCTGTGCTCGCATTCTCCGACAGGATGCGCCTCTCCTCGGATACCGCAGCAATTTCAGCATCTACGACGAGGATGACCAGGTGCGGCTCATCAAGCGATGTCTCGAGGACTCGCGGCTAGACGTGAAGCGCTTCCCGCCTCGAGCCATTCAAAGCCTGATCTCCGACGCCAAGAACAAGCTCGTGGATGTGGATGAGTTCGCCAGTCGCGGTCCCGAAGGGCAACTCGACCCGAGTGAGAACGCCTGGGACGCCGACGGCCGCCATGAGTACATAGACGTGGCCTCCAGTATCTACCGCCAATACCAGCGCCGGCTACTCGAGGCCAACGCTCTCGATTTCGACGACCTCCTGATGCGCACGGTCGACGTGCTGCAGCTGTTCCCGGAGCGGCTCGAGTACTATCGCAGGCTATTCCGGCATGTCCTCGTGGACGAATACCAGGACACCAATCGCGCCCAGTACCGGCTGGTCAAGCTTCTCACCGAGGAGCATCGCCAGGTGACCGTGGTGGGTGACGACGACCAGTCCGTCTACTCGTGGCGGGGGGCGGACATCCGCAACATCCTCAATTTCGAAGACGATTTCCCCGATGCCAAAGTGGTGAAGCTGGAACAGAACTACCGTTCGTCTACGACCATCTTGGAAGCCGCGAACGCCATCGTTTCCCACAATCGGGGTCGCAAACCGAAGAACCTGTGGAGCGATCGGGGGAAGGGGGAGCCGTTAGTCATCCTCGAATGCCGGGATGAGCATGAAGAGGCCCGTCTCGTGTGCCAGGAGATAGTGAAGGTCCTCCGGGAGCGGCCGGCATCGGATATCGCGGTGTTCTATCGCGTGAACGCGCAATCGCGGGTCCTCGAAGACATGCTGGTACGCCAGGGCATCGCCTATCGGGTAGTCGGCGGCACCAAGTTCTATCAGCGGGCGGAGATCAAGGACCTGCTCGCCTATCTGCGCGTAGCGGTGAATCCCACAGACGATCTTTCGCTGCTTCGGGTCATCAATACCCCTCGGCGGGGTCTGGGCGACATCGCCGTCGGGCGTTTGCAGGCGTTTGCTGCAGAGAACGGGCTCTCGCTGGTGGGGGCGCTGACGAGGGCCTCCGAGATCGAGGGACTCGCCGGTGGGGCCCGCATCGCGTGCCTCAAGCTGGGTGAATGCTACGCGAGCTGGAGTCGCGACCTGTTGGTGGCGCAAGGGCCTGACGTCACCTCGCCGTCGGGTGGAGAGGCCTTTGCGGACGGCGAGGCCGCCGGTCAGGCCGGTGACGACATGCAGGCCGGCGATACCGCGCAGGCCGGCGACCCCGTTCCGGCCGGTGGCGCCGTCGCACTGGGGTCGGTCCCGGTAGCCGAGATCGTGAGCAAGGTTCTCCGAGAGAGCGGGATGATCGATGCTCTCAAAGCTGAGCGCACGCTCGAGGCGGAAGGCCGGATCGAGAACCTCGAGGAGTTCGTGGGGGTGGCCCAAGAGTACGACCGGATGAACCCGACCGGGAACCCGACGGATTTCCTGCAGGAGATCAGCCTGTATGCCGAAGTGGACGGCATCGACGAGGTGCAATCTCTGGTGACGCTCATGACCCTGCATAATGCCAAGGGTCTCGAGTTCCCTGTGGTCTTCATTACCGGCATGGAAGAAGGACTGTTCCCCCATTCACGCTCGCTGGATGAGGAGCGACTGGAAGAGGAGAGACGCCTCTGCTACGTGGGCGTGACGCGGGCCCGAGACAGGCTGCTGCTCTCATATGCGCGGTCGCGGACGCTTTTTGGCGGAGCCGGTTACAAGCTTCCCAGCCGGTTCCTGACCGAGATTCCAGACCAGATCGTCGAATACCGCACCGACGTGACCGGGACGTCTGTCCAGTCTGGACGGCCGAGGCCGGTGAGCACCGGGCCTTGGAGCCCGCCGGAAAACGTCCGCCGCCGGTTTGACACCGAAATGGGTGGGAAACGCGCCGCCTCCTCTGCCGCCGGACTCAATGCCGGCGACCAGGTGCAGCATGCCAAGTTTGGGATCGGCGTGGTGCTGGGGATGGAGCCGGGAGGCGTGGTCCGCATCTTCTTCTCCGAATTGGGCGAGCAAAAACGACTCTTGCTCGACTACGCGCCGCTCAAGCGCCTCTAGTCGCCGGGTCCGCCGCTACCGCTTTCGATCGCCTCACTGCGCAAGGCCCCCGCGGTTCATCGGC